>JAQBHA010000088.1:0-8795 GCA_032128215.1 Nitrososphaerota archaeon
TGAGGTATGTGTCGACACAATGCGTCCATGCCCAAAAAAATTAAACTGAATTTGGCTTTAGCATCATGTATGTTCAAATTGGACAAATTTAATTCTAATCTAGGTTAACAATTGTTTTTTTCTAAGTAAAAATATCTAGCATCATTTCATCTATTTTCTCTATTTGTCCTTCAACAATGGCATATGCTGATTCTATATCCTCATCTCTTACCAAGGAAAGTTCTAGTGCACAGGTAGGGCAATGCAATATGCCTTTCCAGCTAGCTACAACTCTTCCCTGTAAATGATCATTACAAGATATGCATTTAGAGTTAAAGGGATAAAAATAAACAAAAGTACTTTCACCTATTTTCAAAGACTATTCCCTCTTTGACCAATTTCCTTCATTGAAAATTTCTTAACATATTTTTTAATAAGATAGAATCTGTCCGAATAAAACAGACACTAGTCAAAAATCAGATTTTGTTTAAAATTCGATACTCAGTGCTTCTGCTCTTTATGTGACTTTGTTGAAGCATTGTGGCAATCGCATTCACATAGATATGTTTTATGATCGCTCTGACAATCAATACAATCATAGTGTTTGTGGTTTTCGCAATTGGCACATTTCATGAGATATACTTCTCTAGTAAATGCTACTTGAAAACTTTTTTATTTCTATTGGTCAACTTCGCTTTTTTCTTGTAATTTTTCAGTCAATTCTACATAATTAGCTGGATCTAATTCTTTGGCAAATCCCTTGTCAATATGTATCAAATAAACCGAATGCAATCTTGCGTTTAAGATCTCATTATACTCTATTGGTGGATTTTTGTAATATCGATTACAGAGGGATTGGGCTTTGATTATATCATTTTTAGCACGTAACAGTGGCGGCGTAAGAAAAATTTTTGGCAAGGGCAATAGTCCAATCACCGGAGTTGCTAATGAAAACTTTGAACAGTGTTGACTATACCTTGCAATTTTACTCATAATTCTTGCAGTATAGTAATCAATTGTATCTAATGCATGCTCTGGAGGTGTAAATCCTGTCTCTATTTCTATAATAGCTGAATCATCACCTTTTTTTGCAAAAATATCACATACTAAAATATCAGAAACTGATTTTTCTGCATCTACTATGTATCCTTGACTGATTAGATTTGCGGCACAAATAAGTTCCAATACAGAGTGATTGATCTTTACAAGGTTTTGTTGGTAGAGTTCAATGAGCTTTTGCCTCACATAATTTAGTTTTGGAATCTCCTCATCATTAAGATTTTTCCCAACTCTTTCTGTAATTTCATATACATCGTTTTGAAATTTCTCTAAATCCAAAATTAATTAGTCCTCAACATTAATTTGAATGAAGTAAATTGCTTTGAAATTTATTAATTATTTAAAGTTAAGATTGTACCAGGAGTCATTAATTTTTTTCTTGAAAATACAACACCAGTAATTATTGCAACAACCAATATTAATACAGCAATAGAACCAAATTCTGGAATTACAAATGTGCCAATGACTTCAATTTTTTTAGCTCCGTGAGGTAATGTAATAGTTACATCGTTACCGCTAATTGTTTGTGCACTCCATTCTTGGCCATCAACTAAAACCATTGAGATTCCTTTGATGATGTCCGTAGATGGAGATATGTTAAGGGTTCCGCCGTTTGAGTTTGTAAGCATTATTACAATTGATTTATTTTTTATGTTAATTGATGAACTTGATACTGTTGCACCAGTAATGCTATACGGTATACAATGACCTTGTGCATTTAATTCATTTACTGCACATTTTACAGTAGTTAGAACTGCTCCGGAGAGCTCAACTTTTGTTTTAAAGACGGTACTTTGTGGGCCGCCTTGTGCTTTAATTATATAGGTGCCGTCCTTCTTCCAAAGAGGGCCTCCGGTGTTAAATTTAACATTAAAGTCGGAATTTGGTGGAACCATAATTTGCTGTACAGTAACTAGGTTTCCAATTGGATCAATCACAGTAAATAGGATTGGGGTTTCTGGATTATTGATCTTAGAGTGACCATTAATAGTAATTATCGATTTGTGATCGTATGTATAATCAAACCCATCTGCCCAAAGAATTATTCCCAATGGGAGATTTTTGTGAATGTTCAAAGTTTTTGTGTCAGATATTTGGATACAAGCTGGACATCTTAAATCCTGTATAGTTTGGGCATAAATGGAATTTAAGGAAGATACTGCTATAACAATCGTAACTAGTGATATAATTAGGATTTTACTTTTAGATATATTCAACTTATAGAACCAACATTTGTTATTATTTATATATAATTGATAAATTATCCTTTACCAATAATTCAGAATTTCAATTATAATTATGCTCTAAAAATCTCTCATAATCTAGTGGTAGTGAATTCTGCCAGGAATAATTAAATAGTTTTTTCATTGAACCGATCAAAGATTTAGTATCTGTCCAAAACGCAAAAGCGTTTCTTGAAGTTTGATCGGCATTTCTTAAAAATACTAGAACCTCATCGGAATCTTTTACAATAAAACATTGGTTATCTACATCTTTTGTTGGCATCAATCGAATTTTAGAACGATCAAGTGTCTGAATAAAACGAGGGATTTTTTGAGTTGGGGATATAATCATCTTTACATCAGTTGGCAAACTTCCCAACATGTCAAGAAAATCTGAATAATAAAATCTCGAAAGATCCTTTTCTGTACATATTATTTTAACTTCATTTTTTGCGTCCTTTATCATTTCTTTTAGTCTGTTGTTAATTCTAGGAATTCCTTGAAGCATTTGAAATTTTTCTAACTTGCTATCAGTAGAGTTTGAATTAAATGATGGAACTTTATTCCATAATTGTGCTAGCTCTAATTCTTTTTTTGCTAACTTGTTGACATTTTCTTGTGCAACATTTACCATTGTTATGATTGCTTTATCCATTGGTAGTGCAGAATATTTTGTAGGATGATGAAATTCAGAAGAAATTATTCCAAGATTTAATAAATCATTTAAAACATTGTAAGTTTCAGTTCTTGGCAATTTTAAAGCCTTACAAACTTCTGGAGATGTCTTTGAACCATACTTGCCTAAATATATGAAAACTTTTGCCTGATTTCTTGTAAGACCAAATTTTAAAAGCCCATTTGATATTTTTTCAAGATCAAGCTTATACTCGTGCATTTGTGAATTTGGTTCAGAATCAAAAACTGTAGTTATTACCTGCTCTCTAGACTTCATAATTATAATGATTTAGAATCACTTATAGTCAATATGGAATTATCTTCTAATTTTTTGTTCCATTATGGAAATGGGCAAAAAAAAATATTGTGAGCTACTGACTATCTTGATTAGAGTCAGAAGCCTTGTAATATCCCCGAAGATTTTTTGGCAATCTGACACTAAATACGGTAGGTGGGCTAGATACTTCAATATTACCTCCATGTTGTTCTATAATATTTTTACAAATAGATAATCCAAGGCCTGTTCCAGTATTTTTTGTTGTATACAATGGCTCAAAGATTTTTTCCATAACAGATTTTGTCATGCCAGGGCCAGAATCTTCAAACTTTATAAAAGCGTCATCATCATCTTCTATAATTTTAATTTTAATTTCACCTTTATCATTCATTGCCTGATATGCATTTGTAATTATATTTGAAAATACTGCTTCTAGTTTTCTAGAATCACAGTTTACTACAATGTTTTGAGAGGTTAGTTTTATTTTGATATCTTTTGGAATATCCATTCCGGAAATAGTTGATTTTAAAATCTCTTCGACAGATTGTCTTTTCAAATGTAGTTCAGATTGTCTTACAAAATCTAAAACATCTTCTATTTGGTAAGTAATTTTCTTTAGTGCACTTTCAATTCGTTGAAATTTTTGAGATGTTTTTTCATCTACGTTTTTATTTCCAAGTTTTAAAAGTTCGACTGTACTTTTTACAACACTAAGTGGGTTACGTAAATCATGGACTAATCTTGAAGACAGTTGACCAACACTTGCCATTTTTTCTGTTTTGATAAGATCACGGGTTTTTGTTTCAACTTCCATGACAAGTTTATTTCTCTGAAGTTCAAGATTTTTTTCTCTTTCAACTACACTGCCGAAATCTTTTTTGAGTTTTTTGGATAGTTGGTTATAATGCATCTTTTGGGTTTCTAATTCTAAATTAATGCGCTCCAAATATTGATTTTTTTCATTTAAACTTGTAGTAATTTCTTGTAAAAATTCTACCTTGCCTTTTAATTCTCTATTTGCCCGTGCAGAATCATTAATTTTTTGATTTGCCAAGGTTGCTAAATCCATTAATTGGAGTTCTTTTTCATTTAGTTCTTGTTTTGTTAACTCTAGCTCTTTGTAGGTCTTGATAGTCATTTCTGACAGGTCTTCTAATAATTTATGATTATGACTAGGCTCCGGCGTCTGCAAATGAATCTACGAATATTTTCCCAAAAATTTCCTATTATCTTATGTATGTTAATTACGAACACACTATTTTCTTCAAACCTACCCTTGTAAAATTTAGACAATTAGTCATAATTCCAATTTGGAACTAGTAAATTAGATCAAATTCCGCGCTCGATATATGAAATCTGGTAGTATAGGTATCATGTTTGAAACGAGGGTGAACTTGGGCTTCGGGATAATCAAAAACCTCTCATCTATCCTAATAGATGAGCAGGGCGTCCCCATTGAAAATATCTGGGACACCATAGAGGAATTTGGCATTAGGAGAGAGGAACTAAAGAGGCTTGATCCTACTTACAAAGAACTCTTTGAGATATACTCTGCAATTAGAGCATATCGAGTGAGTGTCAGATATCTAAAGCAGTTAAAAACTCGCTTTGCCTAAATCATTAAAAAATCAGGTAAATCGTAAAGAAGGTAGACAGATAGGTATCGATACATGTATCGACATCTTTAATCGCCTTTCTCAAACAGTAAAACTGGGCACAGGGTAAATGAAAATGGAGAAACAAGATTTAAAAGAAAAATTAATTGTTATTGGGATAACAGCTGGATTATTTTTTCCTATTAGAATATTTTTTTCTGCATATGTTTCAGAGCACTGGCTAGGCAGCTTAGGAATAATGTCAATCTTGGCAATTTTATTTGTTGTACTAATAAAGAAAAAGAAACTTGGGAGACTGGGAGTGTTATTTGAAAGACAAATGAGAAAAACCGTAGGAGGAAAAACTGGTAAATATCTGATATGTTTTGCAATATTTTTCCTTATTTATTTTGGGGCAACTTTGTTTTTTATTGATAGAGGTAATGAGACCTATGTTAATGACAAAGAGATATTTTATTTAGCAATCATGGAAGAAGAGGGTTATAATATCAATGATTTATCTACCTATGAATTAATAGGACCCAAATTAATATCTCAAAAAGATTTTCAAAATTTTCAAGTGTTAGGAAGTATTGACTATATGTTTTCCATAGCGTATGCTGTAATGAATGACATGTCAGAAGGATGGCTTGAACATGTGGTCATGGTAATGTTTGTTGAACAAATTGAGTTGATTGGCCTATTATTCTTTTATAGGAATATTTTCAAATCCACCAAAGTCCAAGTTAAAAATTAATTTTGAATATCTTATAATTTTTAAATTGGAATTTTATGCTGCCAAAGTTAATTTTGGGGCAAAAACTGACTTTGTTTAGCAAAGAGATGAACGACTTATCAGTCCTACGTTCGTCTTATAACTAAAATTAGTCCTGTTTTCATTATGGAACAATTATTTGTCACATGTCCAACATGTGGGGGAAACAGAGTATTTTTTTCAAAATATGAAGCACCACTAAAGATCCTAAAGGAACGAAGTTGGCTTATTTGCAAAGACTGTGATTACCAAGTAGAAACAGAAGAATTCAAAAAATCACTTTTTTGCGTGTAAATGCAAAAAATCTTCTCCCTTTTTTGATTAAAACAGCCTTGCTACGGCATATGTTTAGTATGAACAGACAAAATCGGATATAATTTAATTATCAAGTAAACTTGGGCTCAAATGGCAATTAGTATATCATCGCTTTATGTTATGATTCATTTATTAGCAGTTTTTGCTTTAGCCGCAGCCCCGTTTATTTTCTTTAATGTATATGCAGATGACACTCAAAATGAATGGAAAATAACTATTCCAAAAGGGGCATCAGAAGACGGGCAAATTCATGGTTTTTACCCTGATGAATTACCTGTTATGGTTGGAGATACTATAGTTTGGGAAAATAAGGATAGTGTTATTCATAGCATAACAAGCGGCATACCAAAATACCCAGAACAGTCTGGGTTATTTTTTAATCTCGGCAATGTTGAACCTGGAAAATCAGTTTCACATATAATGCCTGACTCAGATTTTTTAGCATTTTATTATTTTTGTGAAATTCATCCATGGATGACTGGAAAATTTTTTAATAGTGGGATGGAAGTTGCACAGCCAGAAACTGATAGCGAAATAATTACTAACCAGAACGATTACACATATGGAGACTTGATTATCATTTCAGGTCAAGTTCATAAGGATTTTGCAAAAACAGGTTATACAATACTAGTTTATGATCAAAATAATAATTTAGTTGACGTTTTAAATGGATATTTTGATGAAAATTCAACTTATTTGCAATCAATAAATGCAGATAGTACTAGAATAACAAATGAGGATTACAAAGTAAAATTGGTATATGGAGTACCTAGTAAAGCATCCCAGACTAGTTTTCATATCTCAAGTAAATTAGACACTATAGAAACTGAACCATTAGTCCCCCTTTGGATTAAAAACATAGGAGATTTTTGGTGTAATGATAAAATTAAGGACTCTGAATTTGTTAGCGCCATCCAGTATTTGGTTCAAGAAGACATTATTCATGTAAAAAATACTGTATCAGATGCTACTACTTCGAATTCAGTCCCAGATTGGATTAAAAACAATGCATGCTGGTGGGCAGACAATAAGATACCTGAAGTTGACTTTATTTCAGGTATAGAATATCTAGTAAATGTGGGAACAATTAGGATTTAGTTATTTTTTCTTTTTTAAATATTCGTACGGCTTCAAGGTGTGAACAATTTGCTTTAAGCCCTTTTCCATGATGAAACTTGTAAAAGTTCTTAAAACCTGCACATTCACAGGTTTCAGACGTAACAAAATACGATTTATCTGGATCTGTTGACGATTTAATTTGAAAAAGATCTTCTTCGATCTGCATCACGCCCCCATTTTCAACTAGTTTTTTTGCTTTTCTTAATGTACTTGCACTCATTATCGATCAAATAATCAGTTGTTTTTTCAAAATATTGATGTTTTGCTAGATATAGACAATCTAAAATAGGAACAAAAAATCATTTTATTCGAAGGGGAGATTAGCTGTCAGTAGAGAGGAGATTCAATCAAACACCTGGGGATACTAATATCAGTGTTCTAGGATACTTGACTAAAATTGGTACATGGTTAAATCTAAGACAAATTACAACTGGAACCCCAGGTTCAGATCTTAATAGGGATAGATTAAAAAAAATTATCGACGGGTTTGTAGAAAAAGGATTTGTAGAAACAAGAGATAGTGAAAATCCAAAAGCAAAATTAGAATATAAAATAACAGACAAAGGAAAAACTGCCTTTAGAAAATGTATCAGTTTTGAGCCTGACATTAAATTTGTTTTGGGATTACAAGATACAGAATTTTTCCCAACTGGTGACTAGTCAATCCACAACATAGAGTAACCGTGTTCTTCTTCAAAAATTAAATCAAGTTTAAAGTACTTTGGTAACTGGTCCATAATACCAACTAATTTGTTTGATTGAAGTTCTTCATCAAAATCTTTTGCTACACATAACACTCGAAATATTCTATCACGTGATTTTGATAATAGAGTAACTAAGTTTTTGATATCAGAAGCAGTTACAGTCTTGTCATAAAACTTTACAATAAAATCTCCCTTCTTAGTTGAAACGATTCCATCTATTGTATCACCATTAATTTTTTGATCCAATTTGTATGGAATTTTACTTTGTTTCTGGTTTGCTTTGCGTTGAACCTCTTTTAGAGGTGGGAATACATGAATTGCCTCATTTAATATTTTTTCAACTCGTGTTTTGCCTTCTGGTACTGATGTTTCAAAATTAACTAGGTATGATTGACGAATGAATTGTCTTTCTATTGATTCAAACTCTTGAGTATGGGCTTTTCCTCTAAATGTTACCCACACAAAAAGAAATGATAGTAACGCTATAACTACGCCGTTTCCATACGTCAGCCAGACTTGAGTTTCATAGAGATTTACAATGCCTTCAGCAGGAAAGACTTCTTCACTATAAGGTATAAATGCAAGATAGTTAATGTTTTTATTTTCATCAGGAATTAGTCGAATTTGACCATACTTTGCAATCTCATCATGAAAATAAAATTGTGACATTGAAATAATTCCAGACAGGGAAGCCAAGCCAACTAGGACTATTATTATGCTAATTCTATACCAAAAACCTAATTGTTTAATTGCTTGGTCTAGCTTTTCTGCTAAAGATAGATCCTGTGACCCCTTCGACACGATATGATGTCAATTTGGCAATATTTAACGTGATGTTACAAATTGTAACATGATTAATAAAGCGCTGATCAAAAGTTAAATTCAGTTACAATTTGTAACATGATACATTAGCTTCAACACCGCTTTTATAGCCTAAACTAATGCTTTGTATTGCGAATTAACAATACAGGACAGTCAGTGGTAGTTGATTCAGACATTATCATAAAAGAGATTCAAGAGGGAAGATCATTAAAACCAATAGCAAAGAGAATTAAAAAATATAAATCAAAAATG
>JAQBHA010000089.1:0-3520 GCA_032128215.1 Nitrososphaerota archaeon
GCAGAAGATAGAGAAACACTTACAATAACAGTTAATGAAGTTGCAGATACTCCAAAGACTGAGCCTCCTCCAAAACCAGAACCTGAGCCCAAACAAAACATTCCAAATTTTGTTGACCAAAAAAAAGGAGCACAGTACTATCTTGACAGATACAACAAGGAACCTGCTTACAAAGAATGGTTTGATACAAACTATCCAGATTATTCGATTGAAGAAGCTATAGAGTTGGCAATTCCTGGCACTTTTTCAGAGCCAGAACCTGAACCAAAACAAAACGTTCCAAATTTTGTTGACCCAAAAAAAGGAGCACAGTATTATCTTGACAGATACAACAAAGAACCTGCTTACAAAGAATGGTTTGATACAAACTATCCAGATTATACGATTGAGGAATCTATAGAGTTGGCAATTCCAGGCACCATCTCAAAGCCAGAACCTCCAAAAAATATTGCCCCCTTTGTAGATCCTAAACAAGATCCACAATATTACATTAATAGATACAACACAGAGCCTACCTACAAAGCATGGTTTGATAACAGCTTTCCTGATCAAACCATTTACGAGGCAGTTGGAGTTGAACCTCCTAAAACTGGAATTTGTGGAACTGGAACTACTTTAGTTAATGGAGTGTGTGTTAAGGACCAGCAAGGAGGTGGCTGTCTAATTGCTACTGCTGCATATGGATCAGAAATGTCAGAGCAGGTCCAATTCCTTAGGGAAATGAGAGATACTACTGTCCTTGGAACAGATTCCGGTTATTCGTTTATGGGGACATTCAATTCAATCTATTACACATTTTCACCAACCATTGCAGATTGGGAGCGAGAAAGTCCAATCTTTAAAAATGCAGTTAAAATTGCAATAACTCCCTTACTTAGTTCACTTTCAATTCTAAATATGGCTGATATTGATTCTGAAGAAGAAATGCTAGGTTATGGAATTGGAATTATCATTTTAAATCTTGGAATGTATTTAATTGCTCCAACATTTGCAGTTGTAAAAGCAAGGAAATATCTTATAAAGTAATTTTAAACAATTAAGGTGTGGAAAGAGATTCATATTCCGATGAAGAAATAAAAGAAATTTTTTCATTAAAGAACGTAGCAGTAATTGGAATGTCAAAAAATCAAGAAAAAGCTGCTAACTATGTACCAAAGTATCTAGCTCAAAATGGATACAACATAATTCCTATTAATCCCACTGCTGATGAAATATTGGATAAAAAATGTTATCATGAAATAGGCGAAGTGCAAGAACCAATTGACATTGTTGATGTTTTTCGACCTTCTGATCAGGTATTGCCATTTATTCAAGAAGCAATCAAAATGAAACCCAAAGTTATTTGGTTACAAGAGGGAATCCACAATGAAAAAGCAGAAGATCTAGCACGAAAAGAAGGAATCAAAGTTGTATTTAATCGATGCATGCTAGCTGAACATCAACGTTTATTCTAACAAATGACTGAAAAAGATTTTTCTGACTTTTATCAATCTCTTTTAGAATTGGTAAAATCATTTGCAAAAAAAAATATAATGTTAAAAATTGAAGAAAATCTTGAATCAAATATTATTAAAATATTTGGAGAAAATTTTGATTCTTTATCTCGTGCCAAAAATGGCATCGAAGATGTGTCAGAGCTATCTTACACTACAGCAGAGCATCATCCGTATTGGGCGCTTTTATATCATTGTACGCAGATAGGAAAAATTTCACTTGACAAATGGACCGATGAACTATCTACAGATGAATTAGATGAAATTGAATGGTCAATTGATGAGCTTAAAAATACATGTAAAAAATTAAAGGAAAATTTACAAAATGACCTGTAGACAGAGATAAATATTCACACAGGAAAATTTAGACATGCCGATTAAAATCGGTCTTATCGGCAAAACTAATACCGGCAAGACTACATTTTTCAATGCAGCTACTCTATCCTCATCTGAAATCTCCACATATCCATTTACAACAAAAAAAGCAGAAACTGCAACTGCTTTTGCCATTACTCTATGTGTTCATCCTGAATTTCATGTAACTGATAATCCAAATAATTCAAAGTGTAGTGATGGCTGGAGATACATTCCAATTGAAATCATTGATCTTCCAGGGCTGATTAAGGATGCATGGAAAGGTAAAGGACTAGGGAATCAATTTCTTTCAATTGCTGCTCAATCCGATGCCTTGCTTCATATCGTAGACGTTTCTGGAAGCGTAGATTCATCAGGAAAAATAACTGAGAAAGGTTCTGGAGATCCAGTATCTGATTTTGCTGATATTGAAGAAGAGCTGATAATGTGGTATCATAAAATTCTAGAAGGCAACAGAGACAAGGTTTCTAAACTTCTTCAATCCGAATCTGATAAGGTTGAAGTATTTACTGAACTATATCGTGGAATAGGTGTAAACAAAGACCATGTTAAGGAGACATTAAAAGCAACTAATCTTGACGAAAAAAAGTTTGACGATTTTGATGCACAGGATACAAAAAAATTTGCAGCGTATCTTAGAAAGATTTCAAAACCCACTTTAATTGTTGCAAATAAAATTGACATTGAAGGTGGAGACAAGATCTTTGACAGATTACGTGAACGTTATAATGACATGATAGTTGTTCCTGCAAGTGCAGATAGTGAATTGAGTTTAAGAAGAGCAGAGCAAAAAGATTTGATAAAATATTCTCCTGGTTCTGAACAATTCGATATTGTACATCCAGAAGAACTAAATGAAAAACAAAAAAATGCATTAGAATTCATCAAGAGAGGAATAATGGGTGAATACATGAGAACTGGGGTACAATTTGCAATAAATATTGTTGTCTTCAAATTACTTAAGATGAATTCTATCTATCCTGTAGCAAATGAAGAAAAACTCTCAGATAAAAAAGGTAGAGTTTTACCTGATTTGATTTTAATGAAAGACGGTGCCACAGTTGCAGACTTGGCAAAAGAAATACACACTGATTTACCAAAAGGACTTCTTTATGGCAAAGACTTGAGATACAAGTTGAGACTTCCTGTTACATATCAGCTTCGAGATCGAGATGTAATCTCACTTGTAAGTGCTTCTAAGAAATAACTTCCAATACTCGTATAATTGACAGAAATTGATTCAAAACAATACAATCTTTAATTCACTAGTTTCTAAAACCGTTCTACTGAGTATTACTACGAATCAAAAATTCATCATAATAGTGCTTTTCACAGCGTTTTTCTATCCAATGCTGTACTCTGAAATCCAGGCTCAAACTACAACTGTTCCAGACAAGCCTACAAATCTACAGGCTTTTGATGTCTCCCCTACACGAATTGATCTATTCTGGGCTACCCCTCAAAATAATGGTGGCTCTCAAATCACAGGATATAAAATTGAATACAAAACTACTACTGGCACCTATGCTGATTTAGTGCCAAATACAGGAAATGCAACTACAAAATATACTCATACCAGTCTGACAACTGGGACCACTTACATTTATCGTGTTTCTACAATTAATACAATTGGAGCAAGTACACCATCTTCA
>JAQBHA010000090.1:0-5683 GCA_032128215.1 Nitrososphaerota archaeon
AATGCCTCCTCGTGTGACAAGGTGTGGCAAATACCATATTGCCCCAAACCATATTTAAAATGTTTTTCAATTCCATAATTTTTTGTAAATTTTGATAGTTTTACAATATTTTCAGCAGAGACCTTTTCGGCAGAAGGAACAAAATGGTCTTCTGCGACCCAAACCTTTGAAGAATCCCATAGCTTATCAATACTAATTCCTTGTTTTTGTAATTTATCAAATACAGTAATGACACCAGGCCCCGAAACATCATGCAGCATGGCTTTATCCACATTTACAAAAACAACTTGATCAGGCTCTACACTTTTATTTTTAGAAGCTCGTGCAAGGATCTTTTCGGTAATATTCATAATCGAAAAGGCTTTTTCTTGAGATTAAAAGCTTTTCAGAAGGATAAAATGAAAGAAATCTGAATCAAGGGTATGTCATTAACAGTTTTGCCAATAAGTGTAGAGAGAAAAGAAAATGAGTTTGACCTTTTCGATATAGCTTCAAAATCTATAGAGAAGAATGGATATTCGATTAAGGAAGGAGATGTAATTGTAATTTCTAGTAAATTCGTTTCAAATGCTCAGGGAAGATTATTAGAATTAGATTCCGTTAGAACTTCTAATCAAAGTAATACAATGTCTAAAAAATTTCGAATCAAACCACAATTTGCCGAAGTTATTATCCGTGAATCTGATAAAATTTTTGGTGGGATTGCGGGATTTGTCATATCTTCATCGGATAATATTTTAGCTCCAAATGCTGGAATTGATAAATCAAATGCAAAGAAAGGAAAAATTATTCTGTATCCATTTGATCCTTATTTGGTAGCTGAACAACTAAAACGAAAGTTTTTCTTGAAATATTTGATTCATGTTGGCATTATCATTGTGGATAGTAGATTAATGCCATCCAGAGTAGGAACTATAGGTGTAGCAATTTCTTGTTCTGGAGTTGAACCAGTTCTAGACATGAGATCACAAAAAGATTTGGAAGGAAATCCTCTTAAGGTGACTTTTCAGGCGGTTGTAGATAATTTAGCTTCAATTGCTAATCATAAAATGGGAGAGGGTTCAGAATCACAACCTATTGCAATAGTTAGAGATTCTGGTGCAAAGTTAACTGATAGAAAAATCAACCCAAATGAGGTAGCTGTATCTCATGAACAATGTGTTTATGTTCGTGGTTTGAAAAATGATTGAAAAAATAAATTACTTTTAAAAAAAAGTTTAGTACTGATTTGAAAATTTTCATCAGCGGTGCTTTAAATAGAGGGTATTTCGGGCATAAATTATGGAATACTTTACAACATATCCAAAGTCAATATCATTCTTAGATGGACTAAGAGGTAGGATAAACGTAGATGGTAAATCTGGAGTAGAACAACTTACAGTAGTTGTAAAGAAAAATGTTGATGAACTTTTAAAAATATTTTCTAAAGAAGGATTTACTGGAGTAAAATTTGAACACAAACAACCATTTCAGATTGGACATGGTCTCTCTCTGAAACTCAAAAAGCCATGGGAGATGCATGTAAGATTAGTTGAAATGAAAAAAGGACTAATTGCAATACATGCAGAGGTTGAAGTTTCAAGAGATTATCTGCAACATCTATTTTGCCAAAGAACTCCTGTTATTTATGAAATAGAATCACTAATGAAAAAGTATCAAATTGACTATAAAATTTGGAATAACAGGATACGAAAATACGTTCAAACTATATTTGATAATTATAAAATAAAGCTAAATACTCCAAATATTCCAGTATTAGCATGGAAACCATTAGTATTTGTGATAGGAACAGTTTGCTCATTTTATCTGTGGAAATACATCCAAACAATTTAGAATTTTCATTTAGTAAAATTATTTTTAATTAAAGTTTCAACAGTTCAAGGTCAGGATATTTAATGTCTTTAAAAATTATGATTTGAATCCAAGACTTGCCAACCAACAAAATTCAATTTTTGGACCTGCATTCTAATCAGAAATCTTTTCTTCCAAATATGTGGTTACTCGTTTTTGGATTTGTTCTTTATTACGAATAATTTCTTGATGAATTCTATAAAGTAATTCTGTGCCAGGTCTTTTATTATTTTTATGAAAGTATGATGTTGAATATTCTTGTTCCTTGCTTCCAACTAACCAACCAATAATAAAATCAGATTCGCTTTTTGGATTCCATGAAGATCTTAACATTGGATAGTAAACTTCAAGGAATCCTTTCAAGTCACTTTCAATACCTTTAAGATCATGTTTAACAAATTCGAAAAATTCTTCATCATTCATTATTTAATACTAAAATTATTCCCTCATAAAGTATTACTGAATTAAATTAGAATGAAATCTCAGTATAAAATATCACATTACTTCTTATGTGGGCAAAATGGATGTCAAATATGTCAGAAGAACGAACAATGTACCCATGTACATGTGCTGATTGTGGCAAAGACTCGAAAGTACCTTTTCAACCAAAAGAAGGTAGACCAGTATTTTGCCAAGAATGTTTACCAAAACATCGTAGTAAAAGATTTTGAGCTAATTCTGTTTAAAATAATTTAATCAAATTATCTTATCGCAATTTTTTACATACCTTTTTTCTTTTTTAATCAAGAAAATTAACTTTGCTTATATAGCTATGATTCTATTATAATATATGCCTCAATTACATGTCACCACCGAAACAATGACTAGAATGAAAACTATCACTGGAATAAATCATGCACGAGATGGAGACTATATAGTCAACGAAGTGATTGATATTTTAGAAAAGAAAGTAAGAGATCTGAGATAGATATTTTTCTGTTTTCTTAATTCATCTAATCTCTAAAATATTACATACGTTTTCACTCCTCCCATAAGATGATGATTTTACAATCTTGTTTTGGATATGACATACATACCAATATTTTGTATTGTTGATTTTTCTAAAAGATACCAATAACTCAGGTATTTATGAAGCTCATCTGTAAAGATGTGACTCATGGTTACATGTGCTAAATGTTATAATGAACATCATGATCAATGCATGGGAAAATCTGAGATGTTTGATTGTGATTGCAAGTGTTTTAACCAAAACAAGGTGTAGAAAATCTACATGGAAATTCTTGAAGAAAAGGTTCTCCTTTGGCTTGATAGTGCGCGATTTGTTAAATCCAAACCTGGGGTGTATGTTCTTTATGATAAAAAGCTAAATGCGATATTCATTGGAGAAAGTGAAAATCTGCAGAATGAATTTACAAAGTATGCTGATACAAACTTTGATAATAATACATGTAAACAAAAAACCCATACTTATCAAAGAACATTTATAGAAAATCCAAAAGAACGAAAAAGACAACTCTTAGAAGATTATAAGAAAAAACATGGGGAGTTACCATGTTGTAATGTGGATACAGATTGAAAATCAATTCGAAATTCTTCTTTGTATAACTCAAATATTATAGAAAAAATTTGTAAATAATAGAACCTTTAATTATAATTTTAAAAATCTTCTAAGTATAGTTTGGATTCACTAATAATTCATCTCAAATATTATGGTATTTCACCTTGGGAGATTGAAGTAATCTATGGTTTACTCAAAGACAGATTCCAAGTAGAACAAGAGGAGACAGAACAAGTAGAACCAGAATTTGTAAGTATGTTAAATGTACCAATTCCACTTGCATTTAATGAAGAATTTTTCAAATGGTTTGATTATAGAAGATGGGAAAAAGTAAAAGCAATTTTTAAAGAGATGAAAAGGCGACGCGGTAGTGGAAATGCTCTAAAAATTAATGTTATTTTTAATGGAAATCCAAAAATTAAATTCGTGATAGATTCAGAAGATAGTCAGTGGTTCAATAACGCAGTAGAAAAAATTGATTTTTTATTAGAATTACTTCCATATCATCTTGATCCGGAAAAATTACCAAATGATGTAACAGAAATTATTTATCAATATGTTCCAGAAGCTGCTAGATGGAGACTAAATATAGCATTTGTTAAGGAACAAAAATTTGTTTTTACTGCTAATGGTTGGCAAATAGTTACTTGAGATCTTTTTCTAAAGGTTCAAGTAATGCATGAAATTCTTTGTATTTACCTTCTAAGAATTTCAATGATTCAAGAAGTTTTTTTGATTTACCATACTTGTAACGAATCATTTCACGGTGATGCCAAAAGTTTTTGTCGCCTTCAATTGCAATAGTAGTAAAATAATCAGGGCCTTTGATAATGTCTGGGACTTTTACACTATAGGGAAAGAGAAGATCTACTATAAACCATTCATCACCATCTGGATAATCAGAGCCTGTCTCTATATCAAAAAAAATATGTAATAGATTTGATTGCATAAGACCATCATCGGTTATAGTGGGATGCTTTACATTAGATTTTTTAAAATCAAGGTTTAGAAGTTCTGGTTCAAAGTATCCCTTTATGATAGATTTCCTAAATATTTTATTTACATCTGTAATATTCAATGATAAGGTTAACTCTCTCTAAACTTGCTAATAATTCATTAGGTATTAGTTTCGAGTGTTTTTTACACCTGTAATGAATCTAAAATTTTAGAAACGTCTGTTACAGGTTTACCATTTGAGGAAATTTTTTGTGCGGCGGGGGGATTTTCAAGATAATTAGGGATTTTGTCCATTAATCTTCCCGAATATGGGGTGATAATCTCATTTTTATAAAATATTCCAGTAGGGATTTTTGTTCCCCATTCTAGGGATTTTATTAAAGCCTGTGATAGTTTTTCATTTATTTCTGATTCTGCTTCATAATGCACTATTGGATCATATCCTGTGTCTTCTAATTTGTAAATTCTAGAATGTGTTTCCATTGCAGCTTCATCTGTAATGTCGGTTCCAGCATACCAATCTCTTGTGTTAATGTCGTTATAGGTAGGACAAGGTTGTAAAACATCTAAAAATGAAAGTCCTTTATGTTTAATGGCAGCCACTATCAGATCCTTTAGGTGTCTTACATCGTATGAATATCCACGTCCTACAAATGTAAAGCCGCTTGCTACAGCCAATCCAATTGGATTTACATTATAGTTTGTGTTAGGAGAAGGTAAAGACTTTGTTTTTTCGCCTAATCTAAGAGTTGGAGAGGCTTGTCCTTTAGTTAGACCGTATACTCCGTTGTTAAAAATAATGTATGTCATATCGACGTTTCTACGTCCAGCAGCTACAAAATGACCTGCTCCTATTCCCAAACCATCCCCGTCTCCTCCGGCAGCTACAATAGTCATTTCTGGATTAGCTATTGCAGCGCCTTGTGCAAAAGTCAAAACTCGACCATGTAAGGTATGAATTCCAAATGTGTTTATGAAATGTGAAGTTTTGCCAGAACATCCAATTCCAGAAAAAATTGCAGCTTTATGTCTTGGAATATTCATTTCTGCTAACGCCATTTGGATAGCATTTACAATTCCAAAATCTCCACAACCTGGACACCAGTCATTATGGACGTCGGTTTTAAAGTCAGAAAGTTTAAGCACCATGTGATAAAATCTCCCTTTTCTTTGCCTTGTTTTCTAAAATCTTTTTTAATGAATCATAAATTTCTGTACTAGTCATGGCTCTACCAGAATATTTTAAGATGAAATAATCAACATCTTTTCCCAAATTTTGTTTAAATAAAGTCCCAAGCTGCCCAGTATGATTTGCTTCTACATCAATGATTGTTTTTACATCTTTTAGAAGAGATT
>JAQBHA010000091.1:0-11940 GCA_032128215.1 Nitrososphaerota archaeon
AACGAGATGCACGATATCTTTCACTTGCTTGTAGAATAGCTGCTGAATTTGGGGCTCATGTAGTAAAGACTTACTATTGTGAAGATTTTGAAAAAGTTGTAAACAGCTGCCCTGTGCCAGTAATAATTGCAGGTGGACCAAAATTAAAGGAGCGTGAAGCGTTAGAATTAGCGTATAAAGCAGTCACCGCTGGGGCTGCCGGTGTGGATATGGGTAGAAACATTTGGCAATCAGATCATCCTATACCAATGATCCGTGCTGTTCGTACAATTGTTCATGGTAATGTTAAAGTCAATGAGGCTTATGATCTTTTTACAAGACTCTGTAACGAAAATCCCTCAGACTCAATCATCCCACAAAAACAAACCAAAAGTACCACAAAGAAACCTAAAAAATCAAAATAAATCTAAATTTTCTATTGAACAATCTAGTTAATCTTTGATAAATGAATATGAACAATTTTCCATTCGTCTTTTTTTATCAAGACAAAAGTCCCTCTGCCATGAATTACTATATGTTCTCCTGTATACGCTTTATTGTCAACAAGCATCCCTTTTTGCATTAGCTCAAAGGCAACTATTGCACAATTTTCAAAAATACTAATTTTAGGATTTGTAATTTCATAATCATAATCGGAAATACTAACAAATCTTAACTCTTCAAGCATCAACGTAGAGGAATAATTTTGAAGTTCATACGGAGGAACGTCACTAAAACTTGAAAAGTTATGGTCATCAAGCTGAATCTCACGAAGAGATGCCAAATTTTTTGTTTTACCTATCTCAAAAAATTTTTCAATTACATTAATGATTTGTTCTGTTTCTGACAAATTTGATTTTTTTTGTTTTGTGATACATCTAAGTCTTGTGTGTAATTTTGATACTGTGTAGGAATACTGAGCTTGCTTGAAAAGCCAAAAAAACTCTTATCATAAATTTTGATATTTTTCTAGCAATGTTTATTAATTAAATATGAATGCAATAAATGGCTGTTATGAATAAAAAAAGTCCAATTAGCATCTTAAGTATCGTGTTGCTAGTTAATCTGAGTCTATAAAACTACAGCCTAGTTTTTAACAATTAAAATTATGGTGATTATGTTTGGTAACTAATAATATGGAAAATATGAATGGCGGCAAAGCGCTTATGAAATCTTTAGAAAAAGAGGGCGTAAAGGAAGTCTTTGGCTTACCGGGCGGTGCAAATCTTCCAATGTATGATGAGCTCTTCAAGAGTAACATTAGACACATTTTGGTACGACATGAACAATCAGCTGCGCATATGGCAGATGGATATGGTAGAGTCAGTAGAAAACCAGGAGTATGTTTTGCAACTTCTGGACCAGGTGCTACAAATCTTCTTACAGGTATAGCAACTGCACAAGCAGATTCTGCTCCGATGATTGCTATCACAGGCCAAGTTCCTGTTAAGATGATTGGCAAAGATGCTTTCCAAGAGAGTGATATTATTGGTATGGCAAATCCTTGTGTAAAATATTCATTTCAACCAAGAGATGCATCTGAAATCCCAGAAGTTGTAAGAAAAGGATTCTATATTGCAGCTACTGGAAGACCAGGACCAGTTTTAATTGACATTCCAAAAGATGTACAACAAAATGAAGCATCAATGACATTTCCTGAAGAAATTAAGGTACGTGGGTATCATCCATGGACAGATCCTGATATTGTTCAAATTGAAAAAGCAATTGATATGTTACTTGCTGCAGACAAACCAATTATCTTAGCTGGGGGTGGAGTAACTATTTCATCAGCGTTTGCTGAATTACAGTCAATATCAGAATTATTGATGATCCCTGTTGTAACTACCTTTAAGGGTAAAGGATCATTTCCAGAAAACCACCCTCTTTCATTAGGTCCAATAGGTATGCACGGACATGCAGAAGCAAACAAACTCATGACGGAGGCTGACTGTGTACTTGCTATTGGTACTAGATTCTCAGACAGATCTGTTGGAACCTTTGAAGAATTTGAAAAGCGTCTTAAAATTATTCACATGGATGTAGATCCAGCTGAAATAGGAAAGAATCAAACTACAAATATTGCAGTGATAGGTGACGTACAAGCTACACTTAGAATAATGGTAAAATTACTAATTCAAAAGTCCATTAAAAAAACCGAAGGAACAAACTGGTTAAAACATGTAAAGGAGGTCAAGGAATATTGGCGAGAAAACTTGAAACTTCCAAAAGGTGAGATGACTGCAGCAAAAATATTGAGAAAGTTACGAGAAGTTCTCCCAAAGGAGTCTATCACTACAACTGAAGTAGGACAGCACCAAATGTGGGCTTCGTTATTTTTTGATGTCATTCAACCTGGTACCTTCTTTAGTTCCACTGGATTAGGAACTATGGGCTGGGGATTTCCTGCTGCCCTTGGAGCAAAAGTGGCAAAACCCGATGTGCCAGTAGTTGACATTGCAGGCGATGGTAGCTTTAGTATGACTGAAAATTCTCTTGCAACATCAGTTCTAGAAAATATTCCAGTAATTGTATTTTTAGTAAACAACTTTTCGCTTGGCATGGTAGCACAGTGGCAACGAACTTTCTATGACAGAAGGATGATTGGAGTGGATCTCAAAAATTGTCCTGACTATGTCAAATTAGCTGAATCCTATGGAGCCCAGGGAATACGGGCCCAGTCCCTTGATGAACTTGAAAACGCAATCAAGATTGGACTAAAAAGTGATGTAACTACAGTAATTGATATTCCAATTGACCCTGAAGAAGATGTTTTACCATTTGTAGCTCCTGGTACACCATTAAAGGATATGATATTACCATCATAGTGATAACAATGTGGGCTATAATTTCAATTTTAGTTGAAAACAAACCAGGAATTTTGTTTAAAGTTACTCATCTTTTCAGATCTCGAAACTTTAACATTGAAAGTATTTCAGTAGGAGTAACAGCTGACCCCGAATTTTCTAGAATGACTATAACTACAATCGGTGATGAAAAACAAATACAGCAAATAGTTAAACAACTTGATAAAATGATTGATACTGTAGAAGTTAGACGATTAGATGAGCATAAAACTGTATATCGTGAGCTAATTCTTTTTAAGATTAAAATCAATAAAGCATCTGATAGTATGGAGATTAACAAATTGGCAAATGCTTATGGAGCAAAGGTTCATGATGTCAAAAAGGACTCAATCATGGTTGAGCTTACAGCTACTCCTGATCAGATAAATACATTTGAGGAATTAGCAAAACCATTTGGAATATTGGAAACTGCACGAACTGGCGTTGCTGCTTTACAGAGGACTGGAGCATGAGAGTAAGAATCTTTGATACTACATTAAGAGATGGAGAACAAACTCCAGGAGTTGCTTTAGCACCAGAACAAAAACTAAACATTGCAAAAAAACTTGACACATTGGGTGTTGATGTAATAGAGGCTGGATTTCCAATAATTTCTGAAGGTGAACGCAAGGCCATTAAAATGATTACCAGCGCTAACTTGAAAGCAGAAATCTGTGGCTTGGCAAGAACTAACAAAAAAGATATTGATGCCGCAGTTGATTCAGGGTTAAAATACATTCATACATTTATTGCAACGTCTGACATTCACTTAGAGTACAAACTTCATCTTACAAAAGATCAAGCTCTTGAAAAAGCAATTGAATCTGTAGAGTATGGTAAATCTCGTGGTCTCCAAGTAGAGTTCTCAGCTGAAGACGCTACGCGAAGTGATAGATCTTTCTTAAAAAAGGTTTTTAGTGAAGTAACAAAGGCTGGTGCTGATAGAATAGATATTCCTGATACTGTGGGATATTCTACTCCTCAATACATTGCACAAATTACCAAAGATGTACGTGAAGTAACTAAACTCCCAATCAGTGTTCACTGTCATAATGACTTTGGTTTAGCTGTTGCAAATACAATATCTGGACTTCAGGCAGGAGCATCTTGTGCACATGTTACAATTAATGGAATAGGAGAGAGAGCAGGTAACGCTGCTCTTGAGGAATTAGTGATGGCATTACAGTGCTTACAATTTGAAAATAAATGGGAAACTGGAATCAATACACAATTAATTTATGAAACTTCTAGGTACATCTCAAACTTAGTTAGAGTTCCTATTCAACCAAACAAAGCAATTGTTGGAGAAAATGCATTTGGTCATGAATCCGGAATTCATACTCATGGGGTTTTGAGTAATCCACTAACCTATGAACCAATTAGCCCAGAACTTGTAGGTAGGCATAGATGGTTTCAAGTAGGAAAACATGCAGGAATCCACGGAATTAATGCGATGCTCAAAGAATATGGAATTGAGCCAGATAAGCAACAAACACAACAAATTCTTGAAAAGGTAAAAGCGTTAGGCGATCAAGGAGAGCAGGTTACAGATGTTGAGCTTCTTTCTATTGCCAGTGAAATACTTGGGGAGCGTGGCATAAAGAGAATTGTACAATTAACTGGATTCTCTGTATCAACTGGTATAGGTACAATGCCATATGCCTTTGTAAAACTAAACATAGATGGAAAGGAAGTACATGCTACTGATTATGGTGTAGGTCCTGTTGATGCATCATTAAATGCTATACAAAAAATAACTGGCGAAATTGCAGATGTTAGAATAAAAGAATATGGCTTGGCATCAATTGCAGGTGGTTCTAATGCATTATGTGAGGTAACAATCAAAGTTGAAGATCCCCATGGTAACATGGCTTCTTCAAAATCTATAGGAGAAGACATTGTAACTACAAGTGTTCAGGCAATGATTGATGGGATTAACAGAATAATGCTTAAGAAAATGCTAAAAGAAAAGAAGGTAGACAACTAATCTTTTAAGTTCCATTACATGAATGTTTTAAGAAGGAAAATCAAATGTACAATATATCATTAATTACTGGAGATGGAATTGGTCCAGAAATTTCAGAATCTGCAATAGCAGTTTTAGAGACAATTCATGATAAGCTAGGCTTAAAATTTTCTATTAAAAAACTACAAGCTGGGGATTCTGCATTAAAACAAACAGGTAAAGCCTTACCTGAAGAAACCCTTGAATCCATAAAGCAATCACACGCCTGTCTAAAGGCACCAGTAGGTGAAAGTGCCGCAGATGTTATCGTACTATTGCGAAGGATACTTGATCTTTATGCAAACATTAGACCTGCCAAATCTTATCCTAACATGCCTGGATTACGGGATGATATTGACCTTGTAATTGTTAGAGAAAATACTGAGGATCTATACACTGGAGACGAATTTGATATTGATGAAAACACATCGATTGCATTAAGGCGTATTACAAGTCATGCCTCAAAACGAATTGCTAAATATGCATGTCTTATCGCAAAACAAAGAAATCAAGAAATGAAGATCACATGTGTTCACAAATCAAATGTAATGCGTAAAACTGATGGATTATTTGCCAGATCATGTGAGGAAGAAATTCGTAATTATCCTGAAATTACTTTTGAGCAAATGTATGTGGATGCATGTGCAATGAATTTAATCAGACAGCCTCAATCATTTGATGTCATAGTTACCACTAATCTATTTGGAGATATCCTCTCAGACGAATCTGCTCAAGTTGTGGGAGGATTAGGGATGGCACCCGCAGCTAACATAGGTGAAAATTTTGCACTTTTTGAACCAGTTCATGGAGCCGCATTTGATATTGCAGGAAAACACATAGCTAATCCCTCTTCATTTATTTTATCGATTAAAATGATGCTAGAATGGCTTGGAATGAAAAACAACGACAAAAAATGCATCGACGTAGCAGAAAAATTAGAGTCTACAGTATTCACTATTTTAAAAAATGGAATTAAAACCAAAGACATTGGTGGAAATAAAACTACTATGGAATTTACTAAAGAAATTTTATCAAAACTAGCTTAATTTTTTCAATACTCATGGCGTTAATCTATCAGGATCTCTTGGGTATAACACAACTTCACGAACATTATCTATTCCAATTAATGTAGTCATCAGTCTTTCAAGACCTAGTCCCCAACCTGCATGAGGTGGCATACCCCAATCAAATGTTTGTAAATGGTTTGAAAATTTTGAAGAGTCAAGACCCTGTTCTTCTAATCTCGTTCTAATTTTTTTAGGATCATGAAGTCTTGCACCTCCTGAGGATAATTCTAAATACCCAAATTGTAAATCAAATGACCTTGAAATCATTGGATCATCATCTTTTTCACGAATGTAAAACGGTTTTAATTTCATAGGCCAGTCAATTAAAAAGAAAAATCCAGGATGATTTTTTCCAATAATTCTCAAATGAGAATCAAGTAAGTCATCTCCAAATTTTAGGTCTTCTCCAGCACTTTTTAATTCCTCTAATGCCTGTGAATACGTAATTCTCTCAAAAGGAGTCGATGGAACTTTAATCTCTATGCCGATTGCTTTTTGTTCTTTTTTGCATTTTTCTGCAACATATTTGTAAACTTCAACAATTAACGATTCTAAAACTTCCATCACGTCTGTATAATCCATAAATGCAGCTTCAATGTCTACGCTCGTAAACTCACTAAGATGTCGTCCTGTATGAGATTTTTCTGCACGATAAAATGATGCAATTTCATAGACTCTTTCCAGACCAATTGTAAGTTGTTCCTTGTACAACTGTGGACTTTGAGCAAGATATGCTTGTTTTCCAAAATACTCTAATGAAAATAAATTAGCTCCTCCTTCGCTTGCACTACCAATTAACTTAGGGGTGTTAATCTCAATGAATTTTTTTTCAGTTAATGTTTTGCGAATTGATATTAAAACATGATGTCGAAGTTTGAATATGGATGCAGTTTTTTGGTTACGCATATCTAAGGCTCGTGCATTTAATCGATTGTCAATATTGCTCTCTAATCTCCCAATAGGATCAATTGGAAGTGGATACACGGCATTTGCTAATACCTCTATTTTTTCTGCCTTAATCTCACACTCAAAATCTCTGGCCCTAGTTTCTTGAATTTTTCCCTCTACTCTAATTACACTTTGTCTGGTAATTCCTTCTATCTCCTTACTTGTGTCTTCTTTTACTATTACCTGAGCCAATCCTGTAACATCCCGAACGGTTAGAAATGTCATTTTTCCTAATTTTCGAAGATCTTCTACCCATCCTCCAAAAATTACTTTTTGTCCAATCATTCCAGATGTAAAATCCTCAATGTTATGTGTACGATTAAATTGCATTAGAACCGACTTTTTCTCACTTCCTTAAAGTTGCATATATCCCTTCTTGCAAAATCACTTTTACTAGTACGCTATTAAAAAAATATGAAATTTCTTGAAGTAGAGAATCTTACTACGAGATATCAAACATCAAAGGGGCAAATTCATGCTTTAGACGATGTAAATTTTTCATTAGAGAAAGGTGAATCCATCGGAATAGCCGGAGAAAGTGCGTGTGGTAAAAGCACCTTGGGCCTTTCAATGATACGGATGATTCAAGGAGGGAAAATTAATTCTGGAAAAATAACTCTTGATGGAAAATCCATTTTAGAATTAACTGAATCAGATTTTAACCAAAATTATAGATGGAAAATCATTGCAATGGTATTTCAAGGTGCAATGAATTCTCTTGATCCAGTATATACAATAAAACAACAATTTGTGGAGATTTTAAAACAGCACAAATATAATGCTGATTCTAATAAATTAATTTTAAAATCTCTTAATTCTGTAAACTTGGATGAAAATGTTCTTGAAAAATATCCTCATGAACTCAGTGGTGGAATGAAACAAAGAATAATTATTGCGATGGCGCTAATACTGAACCCAAAATTTGTTATTGCAGACGAACCAACTACTGCGCTTGATGTATTAATCCAAGCTCAAATAATAAACCTCTTAAAAAAATTAAAAAAAGATGGAATGTCAATTATGTTAATTACCCACGATCTTGCAATACTTTCCGAAATTGCTGATAAAATTGGAATAATGTATGGTGGAAAAATGATAGAATTTGGAAACTCTGACGCAATTTATAAAAGTCCAAAACATCCTTACACCAAAGGTCTTTTAGAATCAATTCCAACATTACATGGTGGTAAACCCAAGTTCATCAAAGGAAATCCTCCCGATCTTCTTTCACCAAACGAAGGATGTAAGTTTATAGATAGATGTCCTGAGGCAATGGAAAAATGCAAAAAGGATCCACCACGATTTAAAACAGATTCAGGATATGTAATGTGTTGGCTTTATGAATAAAACTTAACTATTGGTAAACAGGAATCAATAATTCGTAGCATTTCTGAACGAATCACTTTTCTATCAATTGAAATCCAAACTCTATTAGTTTTCACTGCAAATGAAATTGTCTGGACCTTTTTTCTTTCCTCCCACACAAATTGGTTTTCTCCGAGATCTTTGTCAAAAGCAGCATCAAGACCTGTACTCATTGCAACGTTTGAGAATTGATACTGAGTATTACGTTCATTTAGCATAGGCTTCAAATTTGGTCGCCTATAATATGCTAATAATTCGCCTTTAGCGCCAATTACTCCAATGAATCTGATGTATGGACTAATTCTAGAGATTTTCTGACAAATCATTTGATATTCTTTTTTAATCAATATAACATCAATTTCAAAATATGATATTTTAATGATTGTGGGATTCTAAAAGCAACCTATATTGTAATTATTTTTCCAATTTTTAGGGTTAAATAGCGCAACTAAACTGGTTGATTTGTGGATTATGCTGCTTTTTCAGAAGCTCTCTTCCCATTTGCATCTGAAGTTGGATATCTAGCACTTACCCTTGTTAGTTTTTTTGGTTCCTTGGTTCCCTTTATTCCCCTTCCATCATTCGTAGTTCTTGCTACTATGGCTGTGGGTGAGCAATTTAATATTCACATATTAGCTTTATCGTCAGCTGTGGCAGCCACTCTGGCAAAGCAGATAATTTTCTATATTAGCTATGGTGGTGGACGAATAATCTCTGAAAAGACACGAAAAAGAATGAAACCTTTTGAAAGATTAGTCAAAAGATATGGTGCAGGCGCAGCATTTCTGGCAGCAGCTACTCCAATCCCAGATGATTTAGTCTATATCCCTCTTGGGCTTGCAAAATACAATCCACGGAGATTTTTTGTAGCTACACTTACAGGAAAAATTGTCCTAAGCTACGTAATTGTTTTGACTTCTCACTATGTTGGGTTTTCATTACTTGATCCACTACTTGAAAATATTGAGGATGTTAGCATAATTTACATAGGAATGATAGTTTTTGCTTCTTCCTTAACCGCAATGATCATTTTGTTGCTACGTTTAGACTGGGAAAGGATACTTGGAAGGTTTGCCCCATGGACTCTAATTGACGAAGACAAAAAAGATTAGATTTCTATTTTTAAATCTAATCAAAATATGGGATTTTTAATTATAATAATCTAACATTGAGCCTTGAATAGCAGCTTTGGCATTGTTGATAAGATTTCTCAAATCAACAATTGTGGTTGTCAAGTTGTTAACTTTCTCTTCATAATCAGCTGGTTTTTGGGCAGTTTTTACCAATTCAGATAGAGTTCGTTTTGCAGTAGAAAGATCTGCTTGCCATTTAGTTATCTGATTTTCCAAGTCTGATACTTTATTTGAAAAATCTTCTGTATTTCCAAATATTACTTGAATCGACTCTTCATTACTTGCCTTTAGCTGACCAGTACCAAGTTGACATGAATTAGGCGAAATTCTGTTGGCAAGTACAACATCTTTTGATTCAATATCAGATTTTACCGTAATTAATGGTGCCCTTACAGCTTTCATGCCAGCACATGCTTCAAACACTACATTGTAACCTTCACCACTAACTTGAGGAACTACTGATAGCTTTTTTGATTGGGCTCCTTCGATAGGAGTACCTGAAAATGAAAACTTTGTAGGGGCAGCACTACTCTTTGATGGATTAGCGTATATTACAAATAAAAATCTGCTATAATCTGCTCTTGCATCATTAAGCTCTTGTCTTAATTGAATAATTTTTTTATTAGATTCAGATATTTTTGCCTTGTAATCAGCAGACTTTGTATCCATCTTTAGTAATTCACCTAAACTTTTTTTCTCAGTTTCTAACTTTTGACTCAAATCTGCTATTTTTGATTCAAGCATAACAATGTTTGCAGAAATTCCACCTTTATTCTCAAGTGTGGCAGTAATTGAATCAGGATTTGAAGCCTTTACAATTGTTGATGAAATCTGACATGTGTTTGCGTCAATGTTCGTTGCTAATTCCACACGTTGTGCAGCGCTATCAGATTTTACTAGTATTTCAGGGGCGTAAATTGTTTTTCCTAGTGCACATACTTCAAAAACAAAATCATATCCTATTGTAGGTACCTTTGGAGTTTGTATTCCAGCAGAACCTTTTACCAGAACTACTGCTAGTTTATTGACCTTTCCAATTGAAGTTTTATCCATCTTTGCTGCATCTAGTAATTGTTGATCAACTGCTTTAGCCCATCCACTATTGATCAATTTTTCTGCAGTTGACGGTTTAACACATGAGGGATTTCCAGTAGATACTTTTATGACTTTGATAAAGCGCTCATCACAAACTACATCATCAATTGAAATCAGTAAACGTAATTGTTTTTTGGGAGAAATTACATCAGCAAAAGCTACATTGGAAATTAACAGACTAGTAATAGAAACAAATGCTAGAGTTAAAAGAACTATTCTTAAATTTCCTTGATTCATATTAATTCTAATCCTGACCGCTTTATAAAGGATAACTGAACAAATATTTGTAAATTAATCATAATATGCTCAAAAATTTTACTTGTAAATTTGGTTCAACAAATTATAAAGTCTAGCTTTTTCTAAAGTAATTTGCGCTCTTAGTTCAAGAATATTTTCTGCAATCTTTGACGCTTGATCATTAAAATCAGCAGGTCTTGGAGCAAAATGAGTTAGAACTCTTAAAGCCAATTTTTCAGATTCTAGTGAATTTACAAGATCTGTTATTGTCTTTTCTAACTCAATTACAACAGCTGATCTGTCAGCAGTATCACCACTAGAAACTTGTATAGTATTAGCAGATGAGGCTCTAATCTTAGCACCACTGACTTGGCATGTATTTGGTATAATTCTATCTGCTAGCCTCACCGCTTTTGATTCAATGTCAGAAGATACTATAACTGTAGGAATTCGAACTGTATCACTTGCAGCACACATCTCAAAGGCTACATCATATCCTTCTCCCAAAAGTTGTGGATTTGCGGAAAGTAAAGTAACAGAAACTCCTTCAATTGGAACTCCAGTGAAAGTTTTTGGTATTACTAGGTCTGTTGATTTAATTTTCGGAGTCATGTATAAAGCAAAAAGATATCTGTTCAATTCTTCTCTTGCTTGATTGAGATCAGTCCTAATTGTTGAAATGGATTCAATTCGTTCGTTTTGTTTTTCTTTATTTCCTTCTTTTATTCTAGATTCTAATTTTGTCTTTTCAGATTCAAGTTTTTGTTTCAAGTCTGAAACTTTGTCCTCTAGTTGAGTTATTTTTGAAGTGATACCCCCTTCGTTTGCAAGTGTTACTGTAATTGTTTCAGGATTTAGTGCTGCAACTATTCCAGTATTAATTTCACAAGTGTTAGCTGGAATTTTAGTGGCTAGTTTAACATAACTAGTAGCAGTTTGTGAAGAAAGGATTATCTCTGGTGCTCTTATACCGGTCTCTTTGGCACATACTTCGAACAGTACTTTATAGGATGTAGCTGGTGCGCTACTTCTATAAAATTTTGATTTTGCATCAATTGCTATAGCTGCAATCTTTTTAACTTGCCCAACTACGGGTTTGTTTTTTAACTCCTCCATGAATGTTTTTACAGGATCAGTATTAGTTGATTTTGTCAATCCACGTTCAATCATTATAATTGCTGTTTGAGGTGTTACACAAAGCGGTTTTCCATTTGCTTTTAAAAATACCTTAAACAGTTTTTCTGAGCAGATGACCTTTTCCGGAGAAA
>JAQBHA010000092.1:0-13797 GCA_032128215.1 Nitrososphaerota archaeon
TCAGAACATCAAATAGGGCATAAAATGGAATATGCAGTATGAGTACAATGAAAAAATAAAGCACTCCACAGACTAGAAATTATCATTAAGTAATCAAATCACGTATTAAATTCATGAGAACGCTTTCTATAGGAAGAAAAAGGTTCTGTCTCGTTGTTGACCAGCATCCTAAGCGTTCTCATAACTTTTTATTTTAAAATACAGTCTAAAATTGGGAAAAAAGACCTCGAAAATTCTTAATTCCTCCTTGATAATCTAGATCACCTTTTTAAAGGAAACACTATCATAAATACAATAATCTTGAGCGATTCAAAAAATGGCATAATGATTGGATTGATAATAGTAGTTGCCATTGCAATTATCATGTCTTCTGTTTCGCTAGTAATGCTTTCTGATTTGAACAGTAAAACTGGTGCATTCTTACAACATGAAGCAGAGGAGAACGTAGAGGTTGGAGCACCAGGTGTCGGTAAAAATGAATTTTACATTTTTACACAGGAGCTAAATGCGGATGAGGACGCAGTTGGAGTTCCAGTTGCAGTTTTTACACTAACTGAGATTACCGTACACAAAGGAGATACAATAACTATTCATTTCATTAATCCAGCTGAGAATGCTGAGGATAGACATACATTTACCATGCAGGCTCCCTATGCAATGGATTATGATATTGCAGGAGGCGAAAGTGCCGACTTTAGTTTTAAGGCCGATACGGTAGGTGCCTTTACTTATTATTGTACATATGATTTGCCAAGTATGGTTGGCCAGTTGATTGTTTTACCGTAGTATAAGTTAGAAACAATCTACACATTCTATCTTCATTTTACAAATAATTTCAAATATGATTTTTAATATTGATTATTAGAAGTGAAAAATACCTGTCCACTCCACAGGGATGTGGAGCTAATACACACTGTACTTCCAAATGGAGATACTACTGATTACTGTCCAAAATGTCAGGAATTATTTGGAGAAAAAATATGACTAGCTAATGGCTAATCCATCCATTGTTCTAGTATAGAAATTTAAGATAAATGATTCAACGTATGACTTTTTATTTCTAAAAATTCTTAATTCCTACTTGATAATCACGATCCAAGTTAAGTAAAAGATTCGTCATAGTATTATATGCTGAGAAAATGGTATATCTTAGCAATTTTAGGAATTTCAGTTACTATACTTTCTACTACAAGTTATGCTAATGCTGAAACTTCTACCTACGAAGAACACCGATTCCATCTTGAATTTCCATCAGAATGGTCTTAAATTAATAAGTACGATTATCAGTTCTTTTTCTTGCTTAAGAGATAGATTTTTCTGACCTATGTGATGATTATTTCTTTATGAGACTTGGATACAGTTTAGGTTCGGTTTTATCTATTGAACAAGTGTTGGATTGTGCTTCAACGCTTTCTAATTATAATCCCGATACAGTATGGATTCCTGAAACATGGGGAATGGAAAATTTCTCAATGTTAAGTGCCGTATCACAAAAATTGAAAAAGGCAAAAATTGGTTCATCGATAATTAACGTTTATTCTCGTAGTCCAGCACTTGTTGCTATGGGTGCTGCCACGGTAGATACTATATCTGATAAAAGATTGGTCATAGGTTTAGGAACTAGCAGTATGCCAATAGTTGAAGAATTTCATGGATACAAATTTGAAAAACCACTATTGCGAATGAGAGAGTATGTGGATATTATAAGAAATATCATATCAGGAAAAAAAATCGATTATGATGGAAAGATATTTTCTTTAAAAAATTTCTCATTATTAATCAAACCTCCTCGAACTCGAATTCCAATTTATCTTGCTGCGGTAAATCAGAATATGGTGAATCTTAGCTGGGAAATTGCAGATGGAGTAATATTCTATCTTAGACCCATTCAAGAGCTTCAAAAAATAATAAAACATATGCAATCAAAGCAAAAAATTGATGTTACATGCCAATTAATTACTTGTATGTCAAATGATGCAGAAAGTTCAGTAGAACGTGCAAAAAAGACTTTGGCATTTTATATATCAGTTGGTAAAATTTACAGAGAATTTTTGGCATTAAATGGGTTTAAAAATGAAACCAATAACATCTATCAAGAGTATAATGAATCCGGATTGAAATCTAATTATGAACTAGTCCCAGAATCAATGCTAGAACAACTTTGTGTATACGGAACACCAGACGAGTGTATTAAAAAATTAAAACGATTTTATCAAGCTGGAGTAAACCTTCCCATCATACAGTTCAATCCAATTGGAGAGGTAGCCGAATCCTTTAATTTACTAACATCTACATTTTCTCAGATCGAAAATGAATAAAGCAGCTATAGTAGGATATGGAACAACAAAATTTTCAAGAGAAGAAATTCCAATTGAATCGTTACTTCTTAATGCTACAAAATCATTGTTTGATCAGAACCCAAACCTGAATCAAAAAGACGTTGATGTAGTTTTAGTATCTACAAATGATAATGCCAAATATTTATCTGCAATTTTATCAGAGCTTGCTGGAATTCAACCAAAAATATCTCATACTGTAGAAAGCCTCTGTAATTCTGGAACAAATAGTGTTGTATCTGCATATTCATATATTGCTTCAGGGCTTGCTGACGTTGCTCTTGTTGTAGGTGCTGAAAGACGTAATAGTCCAGGGCAAATTTTAGAATGGGATAACTCTCGTGGAGAGTTTAAACATCCAATTTTTTGGGGAACTATATTTACCAAAGCACATAAAAGAAAATTTGGGACAACAGAAGAAGATTTAGCTATAGTCTCAGCAAAAAATCACAAATATGCACATGACAATCCAAATGCCTATTCAAACAAAATTTATTCTGTAGAGGAATTGATGAATTCAAAAATTTTGACAGATGATCTAAAAGTATCAGATTGTTCAAGACCGTGTAGTGGAGCTTCTGCAATTTTACTTGTCTCAGATAAAGTTATAAAAAAATATTCAGACAGTCCAGTTTGGATAAACGGAATAGGACAAAAAACATTATCAGCTAGTTTTACAAAAAATCAAGATTTTTCAAGCATGGGTTCTACTCAGGAAGCTGCAAAAATTGCATTCGATATGTCAAATTTGAATCCAAGTGACGTGGATATAGCTGAGATTCATGACGCGTTTACCGTTTGTGAGATTATGGCCTTGGAAGATCTAGGATTTGTTTCAAAAGGGAGTGGTGCAAAATTCGTTAAAACTCTTTATGAAACTGAAGACAGAAAAATTAATCCACGTGGGGGATTAATTGGAACAGGACACCCACTAGGGGCAACAGGGGTTGCACAGTTAATTGAAACTACTCAACAATTACAGGGAAAAGCAGGAAAAAGGCAAATTGAAAATGCAAAAGTTGGACTCGTTCATAACATGTCTGCAGCTGCCACTTCATCGACGGTTTTGTTGTTACAATCATGAGTAGTATCTTTGAATCAGAATTAAAAAAAGGGGAATTTATCATTCCCGAATGCCCTGCATGCATGCATGTGGTATGGCCTCCTAGTGATTATTGTAGTCTTTGCTTTGGTAAGGTCAATTGGAGAAAATCTGAGAGGATTGGCAATATTCTGGAATATTCAAAAAAAGGAGACATATTTTTTTGTTTGGCAGAATTTGAAAAAAAGATCAGAATTATTGGTAGCCTACAAGTAGATTCAAAGCAACCCGAAATTGGAAAAATGGTAAAACTTGAGACATTGGGAATAGATGGAACAACTTACAATTTTACCATGTCTCTTATTTAATACCAAAAACAAACTATTGACTTTTGGTCCCTAGAAATTTTTTACAGCAACCAATACACTAAAGGTGAATTACCTTACAAGACTCTTTGGTAATGGTATAATGACCTACTCTTCTATATGGTAAAAAAGGAATAATTGCTAGTGTCTACGAAAATAAAAGAAATAACAAAAAATCAGTACTCAAGTCAGTTAACTAATGAAAATAACATAATTCATAAGAAATTAAAGATTAGATCACACAAACAAAACCAAAAAATTGCAAGGACGAGACGACAAAGAGGATATAATTGGGAAGATACACTTGTTAAAAGATTCAATGCGTTATCTGACTGGAAGGCATTTAGATTAGGCTCACCCAGTGTTGCACTTCCAGACATTTTAGCCGTGAATAATAACCAGAGTACTATTTTTACAATAGAAGCAAAATCTGGAACTGGGACCACACTCCAGGTACCTTTTGATCAAATAATACGGTGTCTTAATTGGACAACCCATTTTCAATTATACAAAACACGAAAAGTTATTTTGGCATTCAAGTTTTTGTCAAAAAAAAGGATCGGAGTGGGAAAATACGAAAATAGACAACTTAGGGAATTTTACAAAGTTTGGGATGAATCTAAAAAAATCATCGATTGTGTTTGTACTTATGATGGTGCAACCTATGCAATTATAGATGGAAATCGCCAGAAATTAGTTTTAAAAGACTATCAGATGCCTTTTAAATCAAAACATCGAATCGATATTTCAGAAATCTAAAAATTTTTAATTCCTAGATTATTAGAAAAATAACCGAATAATCACGCTAAGAAAACGAATCATTTTTTAGTACTAAACCCCAATTACCTATATGGACTTTGAAGAAATCGTAGATGAAAGAGTGCTTGTGAGTCATGATGCATTTGGAAAGAAAGAAATGAAAATAAAAGTTGTAGAAGTTTCTGATGAAAATACTCCTTCAAAATGGAAATTTGGAGATAGAGTCAAAGTTAACAAAATCTTAGTCACTATAAAGCACTTAGAAACTCAAAAAGTGGAAGAGGCCGAATTTGACATAAAGGAAATAGAAAGAGAATTAAAGGAAAAACGTCATTACACTTCAACTAATAGATGGGTACCTACAACTGACATAAAAAATGGCTATATAACAAGTTCAAGGCATACGTCTCTAATAAGCGACGCCGCGGCTCTAGATTACATTACATTTTAGAAAAGAAGATCTAGTCTTATTTTTGACTAATAACCCATGACTATAATTAGCAAAAAAACCTATAAGACAGAAAATAAAAATTTCAGCCATGAGTACAAAAGAGATTGAAGTTAACGGAATTGATTATAGGATTATACTAACAGATCAAATTATCAGTCAAGTAAACAGTTTAAAATCCCTATATAATGCAGCTTACGAAGATCCTGAAAGTTTTGAACAAGTAAGTGCAGAGATTTCAAGTACAATAAATGATATCGCAGACTCTGTGGAACCAAGGGCTTCAGATAATGACCTTGATGGTTTAATTCAAGAAATTATTAAAGTAGTGGACAATAAAGCAGCTCAAATAGAAAAAGAACTGCAAGTAAAAGAACCAAGAGCAGAAAAAAAGAGTACATCAAAGGTTAGTAAGAAAAAATCCAAACTCAAAAAGTAATTCATTTTACTAAAATATCAGAAAAAAATATGTGATTTTCCTTATATTCTGATATGGATAAGACCCATTAATGAATAGAAGTTGTGAATGTGGTATTTGTGGACATTATACTGAAAAGGAATGTATTAAGAATGAATGTAAATGCTGTAGTAATTTCCATATTAGATCTGGACCAAAATCTAAAGAGGATTAATATTTTACTTTATGGTTAAAATTGAAACTATTGAGGAACTCAAAAAGATTATGAAGTCAAACTACGGTTTTGTGATAATTATTACAGATACTGAATCATTAATTCATGCCACAGATTGTAAATTAATTGTTGAAGGAGATTTTCAAAAAGACTACAATGGCGATACAAAGTATCATTGGTTTTCAACATATTTCTTGGCTGAAAAAATAATAGTGAATATTAAACCCTGTAAATTCTGCAATCCCTAAAATTATTTAGATAATTTATTATTAAAACAGCTGCATTTTTTTGACAGATGTTTAATACATCCAATTAACCTATGATCTTTACAACCACAAATAATACAACAGTTTTCATCTTTTACCAATAATGAATGATACTAAGAATTCTTTATTATAAATTCCACTTTTTCCATTAGTTTTTTATCTTGAAGAGATTTAAGAATTAAATTTCGTATATTTTTTAACCTATTAGGATCGCTAGAATATAACTGCGATATAGTTTCAATTTCTCTTTCAAAAGAATAATTTTCCAAGTAAAATTTTGCCGCAGAGGATAATCTTACATATCTATCAGAACTGTTATCAATTTTTTCAATGGTGTCAACAATAACCTGTAACAAGCCATTAATTTTTGTTAATTCTTTTTTAATAATATCTAAATCCCCAGGGATGTTTTTTAGATGTTCAAGCTTTTTGTAAGAATCCTGAAGTAGTAATAATACTTCATTCAGATTTTTGTCATAATTAATCAAAGTTATCTTTAAAGTAAAAATAACCAATCTAAAAGTTTGGTATTTTACGAACAAAAAATTGGAATATTAAATAAAGTTATGATTTAAAATATTTTAAATTTAAATTACTATGATTTAGCGAATCAGCATTGCAAGATAATGCATATCTAAAATGTATAGATCCACAGTGTGGCTTAGAATATACTATAAAATCAGGGGTTTTAGAGTGTGAGAAAGGACATTTGCTGGATGTTAAATATAATAAAAATCCTTCACGTGCACTAAAAGAATTATTCTATAGTAGACGAAATCCTCAAGGAAGTATATTTAATGAAAGCGGAGTGTGGCGCTTTCGAGAGTTATTGAATTTCTGTCAGATTGATACAGGAAATTTAGAAGAATGCTCTCAATACTTAGTATCTCTAGATGGAGCCGAGGGAAGACAGTCAAAGCCATACCACATGTCAAGGGTTGCTGAGTTTATTGAAATTCCTAATAATAATTTGTTACTTCAGCCAGAAGGTTACAATCCAAGTGGCTCCTTTAAAGACAATGGAATGGCAGCTGCTGTAACTCATGCAAAGCTTGTCAATGCAAAAAAAATTGTATGTGCATCAACTGGCAATACCTCTGCAGCTGCTGGAATGTATGCTGCTAATGAAAACATGGAGTGTGATGTATACATTCCAGCTGGACAAATTGCTCCTGGTAAGCTGAGCCAAGCATATCAGTTTGGTGCACAAATAATTGAAGTCGACGGAAATTTTGATGATGCATTTTCAAAATCTCTAGAAGATGCAAAAAAATATGGAGGATACACAGTAAATTCAATTAATCCATTTAGAATAGAAGGCCAGAAAACTATTCCATATAGAGCCTTAGAAAATCAAAACTGGGAAGCTCCTGATTGGATAGTTTATCCAGGGGGTGCTTTAGGAAATACATCAAGCTGTGGAAAATGTTTAATGGAATTATATGAATGGGGATGGATCAAAAAAATTCCACGAATTGCTGTTGTTAATGCTGAGGGGGCAAATACATTATATGATTTGTACAATGGAAAGTTTGAAGAAACAAAATTACGATGGAACGAAGGAAGACCAGATATTGAATTAATTCAAAGATATTATACGTTCTTAGATAAAAAAGGAATTAGGCCAAAAACTAAGGCTACTGCAATTCAAATTGGCAGACCATCAAACATTCTCAAAGGATTAAGAGCTTTAGATTTTACAAATGGTATTGTTACCCAAGTTTCCGATTCTGAAATGTTAGATGGTATGTCTATAGTAGGATTAAATGGATTTGATTGTGAAATGGCTTCGGGTTCAGTACCAGCTGGAATTAAAAAATTAATCAAAGAAGAAATAATTAAAAAAGATGATGTGGTAATTGGAATTTTAACCGGTAGACAAAAAGATGCAATGTTACCTGTAGACTATCATAATAATCCTAGCAACAAATTTGCTATTCCACCAAAGCAGTAATAATTTAGGGTAAATGAAAATTAAGATAAATATTCTTCACGTGGTTTATTTATTAATTATATGAAAAACATAAAATTTTGTATGCGGAATAAGAATTTAATAATATTATTTTTTGAGAGAAAAGTGTTCTTCTAAGATTTTTTTCTTTTCCTCCATGTGGAATAATTCTTCAGTATGATTTAATGCATCTGGATATTCTTTTTGAAATAGCATTGCTTGCATTAATAGATGATTTTCCGGGATCACTATTCCTGTTTGATCATCAGAGTATATCATTTTGATAGTATCCCCAATGGATTCTATCATATTAGCATGGATGTGAATCATGTTTGTATCTTTAAAGCTAAACTTAATTGAATCTGCATAATCACGTACTTCCTTTGTTCCTTTCGCTGTATACAATGTAGCAACACCATATTCATTTTTGAACGTCTCTAAAAATTCTGAGACATTAGGTGCTGTATCTTTAAAACGTACATCTAGAAGATGTAGATGCATTTGTCTTGTAGGCACTTTAATTGCACGCAGAAATAACGGTATGTCTTTTCCCATGTATTGTTTCACATCATCTCCATGATGAGGATTCTCTGACCATTCTATGGTATCTTTTACTTCTTTGTCTATCTGTTCCAGATCAGCCCATCGTCGTATTAGTGTGACATCAAATCTAATCAATCGCTCTTTGTATTTTTCTCGAAGCGGTTGTAAAATTCGTCCCATTCCTGTTACATTGCAACTTCCTTGCATAACGTGTTTTTGCCCAAATGCATGTTTGTAATTTACTCTGGAGTTAAACAGCAAATCAGAGACTGCTTTTTCCCCATAAACTGTTTCTCCTCCTTGATAAATTGCCATTACGTTTTTTGGCTCGTACAGATTTTTTTTGTTTAGAAATCCGTGTCCTGAAGGAGATGCATCAATTACTAAATCACAATCAGTCAGTGCATCCTCTATTGTTCCAGAAATTTTGTAATGCTTAAACAAATCCTGTTTTTTTTCAGGAACATATACCGAAAATCCCCTAGATATTGCTATATCCACTTTTTCGTCAGGAGAATATTTTCCAATGCCAATTACTTTAATTTCAGAATCATCTTTAATGAATTGTGCCACCCTGCTGCCAATAGAACCATAACCGTTAACAAAGACCTTTTTCATATAGTTTCTAAATTTTTACCTTTTATTTACATTACACAGACAAAGAACTAAATTCATCATAGAATAAATCATGCTTGAATATGGACGAATTACCTTTAGGCAATGCTGGGGAGACTGCTATCCACTCTCAACCTAAAACTATACGTGGATTACATGGTCCATCTCTAGGAATAGGAGCAGGGATTGCCATAGTTTCAATTATCTCAGTTTTTTTGGCAATGAGTGTAATAGATACTAATCCAGAACTACAATTTGAAGAAAAAACTCCAAAACAAGATACCCAAGAAGAAATTACCTTATCAATTTTTACAGCTAATGCTTCACCTTATCTTGGAGATGAGAATGCTCCAATAACACTTGTTGAATTTGGAGACTATCAGTGCTTATTTTGCAATAAATTTTTCCATGAGACAGAGGCATCAATTTTAGAAAATTATGTTGAAACAGGGAAAGTAAAGATTATTTTTAAAGATTTTACAATTATAGGTCCTGATTCCATAGCTGCTGCTAATGCTGCACATTGTGCCAAAGATCAAGGTAAATTTTGGGAATATCATGATACATTATACAATAATTGGACTGGCGAAAACAATGGATGGGCTTCATCAGAGAATTTATTGAAATTTGCCCAGTCTATTGAACTAAATGAAGAAAATTTTGTGAAATGTATGATAGAAAAGAAATACAATCAATTAGTAACTGATAGTAACAATGATGCTAAAACTCTAGGCCTTACCGGAACCCCTGGATTTTTTATTATAGGTCCCGATAACCAAGTTACCAAGATCCCTGGCGCACAGCCCTACGAATCTTTCCAGAAAATATTTGAATACGAACTAGCAAAATAAAAGAATATTTGAAAATTCTTTATCCTTTATTTAGAAAATTGCGATCAAGATAGACGAAATTTAAAAAAATTATAGAAATAGGCTAAATCTTGCCTTATTTGGGATACAGATTAGGTCCAATACCTTTATCTACGAATTGAAGATTGCAAGCTTATGGCAGCTGGAATTGACGATATAGGAATTTACATTCCAAGATTATACGTAGATGCAGCTGATTTTGCTACTGCCCGAGGTGTAGATCCAGCTAAACTGGTAAAAGGATTGGGGATATCGCAAATGGCTATGGTAGATACCAATCAGGATCCAGCGTGCTTGGCAGCAAATGCATGCCTAAGGGTTATGAAAAAAAATAATCTATCTCCTGATGACATTGGTCGACTCTATGTCTCTACAGAATCATCATTTGATGAATCAAAAGCTATGAACTCATATGTTATTGGAATGCTTGAGCAAGTTTACGGTAGCGAATCATTTGAGCATTGTGGCGGGGTTGAAACAAAATTTGCTTGTGTAAGTGGATCATACGCGTTATATGATAATGCAAACTGGATAAGAGCTGGGGAAGCTGAAGGCAAAAGTGCTTTAGTAGTTGTTTCAGATATAGCAAAATATGATTTAGGTTCAAGTGGGGAGTTAACCCAAGGAGCAGGAGCATTAGCAATGCTTCTTAATGATGAACCAAGGCTCCTATCGTTTGATCCAAAGGTTACTTCAACTTCTATTAAAGATGAATATGATTTTTACAGACCATTTGGAAAAGAAACTCCAATTGTTCATGGTCAATATTCTAATTTGCTTTATCTTATTCAAGTTAAAACCGCACTAATGGCATATAAGAAAAAGGCATTGAATAGAGGCATTATCAAACTAGGTGAAGGAGAGTCACTTTTAGACTACATTGATTACATTTGCATGCACCTTCCATATAGTAACATGGGTAAAAAGGCACTCGCATATCTAGTGAGACATGAATGGAGAGGATTACCACGGTGGAGAAAAATTATTGAGAAAGTTGGCATGGATGAACCGGTTCCAAAGGATCCACGCGGTACAATTGAATCAGTACTTGCTGATGCTGAATTCATGACAAAAGACCACGAATTTACAAAACTATTTACAAAAACTGAAGAGTTTCAGGACATTTATGAATCAAAAATTGCCAGTTCTTTAATTGCATCTAAAATGATAGGAAATCTTTACACTGCTTCACTATATCTTGGTTTTAGAAGTGCTTTAGAGTTTGAATTTCAAAAAGGAGTTGAACTGGAAGACAAACGTTTTGGATTTGGTTCTTATGGAAGCGGAAGTAGTGCCATGGTCTTTAGTGGAGTCATTCAGCCACAATACAAAGAAGTTGTTAAAGATATGAACTTAGAAGCAGAGATTGGACCAAGAAAGAAGTTGAGTCATAAAGAATATGAAGAAATTCATGAGAATAAACGCAGCCCTGCTGAATGTATTCTTAATGGAAGAGAAGAATTTGTGCTAGTAGATATAAAAACAGTTGCTGAGAGTAGAGGCGAACGAAGATACGCCTTTAATGGATAAAATTTTAGGTTCATGGAAACAGATTATTCAGTTAAGGATATGCTGTATCAAGAATTAGCTAAGATCACAGAAGAAAAAATTCAATTAGATATTTCTAGAGGGCAAAGTACTAAAAGCATAAATGAAATTATATCCAATTGCTATCCAAAAATTTTACAAATTAGTGGCAATGTGGATGAAAATGTAGGGATTTTTGCTGAAAGCTTAATGCATTATTTGCTTACAATATCACTTATCCCTAGCCAAAGAAAAGTATCGCAAAATAATGTAGAGATTGACATTATAATTCCAGATCTAAAGACATTAAACTCAAATCCAAATGATTCAATCATAATTTATTTTCCAAAAGTAGATAATGAAGTAATTATTAAAAATGGGGTTCTAAAATTAGAAAAAATTCAAACTAGAAAAGAAAACATTTGGTTAGTTTTACGTACAGATTTACAAACAAAAAATAGAATATATCAAATTGAAAATTATAAGGAGTCATTTAATAAAATTTTAGATGATATAACTGAATTTCTTTCTTCAAGAAAACAAAGCAAATTTAAAATTATTAAATCCTAGTCTATTATTTAATTTGCTATAGAGTTAACGATTTAACATCAATTTTATCTGTAATAATTTGTGAGATTTTTTCAAAATTCGAGTCTTCAACATATGGAATTGAGCCAAGTACTGGAAATTCTGTTAATTCCTCAATATCTCGTTTAAGTTCATTGGTTGGATATCCATTGGAATTTAAATTGTTTATAATTATTCCGCGAACCTTAATTCCATAGTTTTGACACATTTTGGTTGTCATAATAGTATGGTTAACGGTTCCAATACGTGAGCTAGTAACTATGATTGTTTCTAAATCCATTTCTTTAATTAAATCGGTGACAAAATAATTTTTCAGTATTGGAGTCATTATCCCACCCATCCCTTCAACTAACAAAACATCATGCAGCATAGATAATTTTTTAAAGTTGTTTAATACGATTTTAATATCAATCTCAAGTGCTAGATTTTGCATTGCAGTAAAAGGAGAAGCCGGGATTGGAAAAAAATATGGATTTACCAGTTCTTCAGTATCATTAACTTGTGCTGCCTTAGATAGTAGATACACGTCTTGTGATTTGTAGCCCTTGTCTCGTCTAGTTCCTGCAGCAAAAGGTTTCATAATTCCTACATTAATTCCCATTTTTTTCATTGCTGAGGCAATTCCTGCAGTCACACAGGTTTTTCCAACGTCAGTGTCAGTGCCGGTAATAAAGTAAGATTTCATCATAAAGATTCACCCTATTTACTAAATTAAGGTGTCACAAGTCATATTTTTTTTTAATATTTTTTATCGTCAAAATTGTTCGATCTAAAAGAAGTTCCAAGTTCTTTGAAGAAATTGCCAATGGAGGCACCAACATTACTATGTTTCCCAAGGTTCTCAAGTAAATTCCATTGTTTTTTCCTTCATCAAATATGATCTTGTTAATTGATTTTTTTAAAGAAATTGGAATTTTTTGTTTCTTATTTTTTACTAGTTCTATTCCCATTAACATTCCTTTATGTCTTACATCGCCTACTAGATCCAACTGATTCAATTCATCTGTACGTCTATCAAAAATTTTAGAAGTATGCTGAATTTTTTTTATTAGTTTATTTTTTTCATATAGTTTAAGATTTTCAATTGCAACTGCTGCAGCGATTGGATTTCCTGTAAAAGTATGTCCATGAAAAAGATGTTTCGTCTCTAGAAAATCTCCCAAAAAGGAGTCATAAATTTTTTTAGTACTTAGAGTAGCACCCATTGTCAGATAGCCGCCAGTTAGCATTTTACCATATGCTACAATATCTGGCATACTATCTTGTGCATGGTATTCTACAAGTGAACCTAGTCTACCAAAACCTGTTGCCACTTCATCTAGAATCAAAAGAACTTGATATTTTTTACATAACTTACTAATTTTTTTCTGAAATCCTTTTGGATAAATAATTACTCCGCCAGCTACTTGTGCGCCACTTTCCATAACAAAGGCTGCAAGATTATTATTAGTTGAAAACAATTTTTCAATTTTTTCTAAGCAGTATTGTTGATAATCTTCAAATGAAAACCCGTGTGGTAATCTATATCTATTTGGAACTGGAACCTGTTTTGTAGAAAAAAGTTGCTTCTTGAATTTGGAAAAAAATTCTGGGATGTATCCTATTGACATTGCGCCAAAGGTATCACCATGATATCCATTTTCAAGTGTTACAAATTTGGTTTTATTATTATAACTGTGATTTTTCCAATATTGTAATGCAAATTTTAATGCAATTTCCATTGCAGTTGATCCATTATCCGAATAAAAGACTTGATGCATAGCAGGAGAGATTTTAACAAGTTTCTTAGCAAGAATTTCAGCTGGTTCGTTTGTTAGATTAAAGAGAGAAGAATGTTGGATTTTTTTTGTTTGTCT
>JAQBHA010000093.1:0-2951 GCA_032128215.1 Nitrososphaerota archaeon
ATGTCAGACTATCTAGATATACAATTATTTTCATTATTGGAGTGGGGATAGCAACATTATTTGTTTGGAATCCATTTGTAGAATTAATCACCTAAAATATTTCAAAGAGGACAATGTTCTTTTGATTCTTTGGATAGTAAAAAAGATACATTATAAGGAAGGTTCCCATCAGATTTTAATCTAAAAAAGTCACACCTTGAAACAATTAGCAAGTATTTCTATACTAGAACAATGGATGGATTAGCCATAAATTAGAACGATGGTTTTAGAATTTTCAGATTTATTCAAATTGGCTATCTCTTTCTGGTTTACTAAAAGCAAAATCAAAAATCTTTTTTCTCGTTGCCTAGATCCTCAAATAGGCTGGAATACTTTTCCAGAAAACTATCTTGAAACTCTTCTCTAGTTTTGCTCATAGTTTACTTATCTTCTTGGAAATATATAAAATCAGCTCTCCAATTATCGAGCTATCGAGTTCAGAACGGTTATCTTGAATACGGTATAAAACCTCCCGTAAATAGACTTCATCTTCCTTTGAAATGGCGATTGAGTAACCATTTTCATTAAGAAACGTTGCAGCCACCAATATGCCAGTTCTTTTATTGCCACCTACGAAGGGCTGAACCCATGAAGTTGCACCCATAATATGTGCAGCTTTGATTATCAAATTTTCTTTAAAATTAGTTGGGTTTCCTGCATTATCAATAATTTGTAAAACTGATTCAAGATCATTCATTCTAGTATGATGAACATCTGTAGTATCAGGGTGTTTTTCCTGCCACTCCTTGATAATTTTCTGATTAGATTCAATGAATAGTTGTTTTTCTATACTCAACTTCCTCAATCTGTTTCATTACAATTTTAATTTTGCTTATGTCAGGTTATAGATTAAACTAGGAATTAAGAATTTTCAGAAATAAAAAGCCATATCTTGAAACATTTAGCTCGAATTTCTACACTAGAACAATGGATGGATTAACCATTAGGATTTAGAATAAAAAAGTAAAAAAATAGATTCTAGTTCAGCAATGAAAGAAAAGGCAAAGCATCCCATTTGTACAGATACGAATCTAGGGCATCTGAAGAAGCATGTTTTTGTTCTTCAAGAAGTTGTTTTGCCTCTTTTTCTGTAGCTTCAAAAATAGCCAATCCCGTTTTGTTGTTATCAAGCGGTCCAGACAAAACAAATTTGTCTCTTGCTTGCCATTGATCAACTAGAGCGCTTACAGAGGGAACAATTTTTTGCAAATCATCATCTGTTGTAGTTTCTTTTAATGAACTAACAAGAACCCATAGTTTTTTGTTTTCAGTTTCTAAGGTTTGTGACATGATTTTATTTAGTTATTAAAGTAATTAAACATGGATAGTATTCTAAATCTATGTTCTCATTCTAGAGAATAAGAATGAGTTAGTGGTAACTAAAAACCATATAGTTTAAAACAAATAAGAATGTACAGGATGTATGTCCAAAGTAATTAGTGCGTGTGATTGTGATTACAATCTATGTCAAATCTCTGATCATAAAAATCATGTACATATTGACGATGAATGTTTTCATCAAAATAATTTTCATCACAAAATAGGAATAAAGTTTGTAAAGAATAGAAAAACTATCAGGAATGTTGATTCTAGAACGAGGTATCAAAATTGGGGAATTTAGTGATCTCATATCATTAACCAAGAATTTATTTGTTGAATAAATCACATAATACTTATGAGTAATAATCAAAACACCAATGTTCTTAATAAAAATCCTAGCATAATAGACATTCTACTAAGCAGAAACGAAGCAGATGGTCCTGTTGATTCGGCTACGCTGATAAGAAATGTACAAAACAGAATTAACAACGCTTTGGAAAAAGGATATCAGTATACCAGGGTAATGGATTCGTCTGAAAAATTTCTAAGAAAAAATGTGTTTCAGCAAATAAACATGGCAGTTCTCTATGTGGATCTTGTAGAGTCTACAAAAATGAGTATGGAATTATCTCCAGATAAACTATCAACTCTGATAAGCTCATTTTCACAAGAAATGGCTTATGTAATAAATGCGCATAATGGATATGTCCTAAAATTTGTTGGTGATGCAGTTATAGGATATTTTGTAGAACATGAGACGAGTTCATTTCAGACAGTAGACAATGCTGTAGGTTGTGCAGAATCCATGATAAAAGTAGTAAATCAGGGAATCAATCCCATCTTAAAGGAAAAAATTGGCCTTCCTGATATTAGTATCAAAATTGGCATTGATTTTGGAAGAAATGTAGTGATAAGGTATGGAGCTGATGAAAAAATGGCATCCGTTGACTTGTTGGGGCCTACAATGAATGTTGCATCAAAGATTCAAAATTTAGCAAAACCAAATCAAATCCTTGTTGGTCAAGATATACATGATAGACTACATCCAAGTATAAGGAAATTTTTTTCGGACATTACAAAAGAATTGGCAGATGATTGGCAACATCATTCAAAAAATTCAGATGAAATTTATCGTGTGTATCAATATAATTAATTAAAAATCTAACCAAAGTCAAATTAAAACATGAATTATTCACCAAGATGAAATCTCCTATTTGAATCAAAAAAAGTCATACATTGAAACATTTAGCATGTATTTCTATACTAGAACAATGGTTTAGCAAATAACTGAAAGCTAGCATAATAAATTCTGTCTGAATCTTAGGATGAATTTAAAAATAATTGCAACATCGTTGTGAGAATTTTTCTATTATCGAAGAAATTGAAAACTACGAATAATGTTATATGAAGAAAAAATACGAATAGGAATACCAAGTATCATCATAATTAAAGTTGAACTAAAACAATTTTGGTGTGGAATCCCATCAATAAGTTGAACAATTAATTTATTTTCAAAAATTATCATACCGACAGGTTGATATGAGACTATTAAAGGCTCACCTATCTGAAGACCGCTAGCTGCATCCCAGCGG
>JAQBHA010000094.1:0-9653 GCA_032128215.1 Nitrososphaerota archaeon
ATTATCAATTTATGCAAAAAAAATAATATGAAAAAATCCTGCTATATTAGACCTTTTTATTTTGTTGGAGATTATGGAATTAATCTACATGTTACAGAAAAAGCACCAACTAATGTTGCAATCTTTATGTTTCCTTTTGGAGATTTATTTAACAAAAAGGGAATAACTGCTGGAGTATCTTCATGGAGAAAATTCAGCGTTTTATCAACTCCACCTCAGGCAAAAATGGGTGGCAACTATCTAAATTCAATATTGGCGACGCAAGAGGCAAAACGAGATGGGTATGATGAAGCAATTCTATTAGATAAACTGGGAAATGTAAGTGAGGCGCCAGGAGAAAATATTTTCATTGTAGTAAAAGATGAGATAATCACTCCCCCTCTTAGCTCTTCAGCATTAGCTGGAATTACTAGAGATTCCATATTCGAATTAGCCAATGATAGAGACTATAAGGTAGTGATAAGAGAAATTACAAGAAGTGAATTATACATAGCTAATGAAGTTTTTCTTTCAGGAACTGCTGCAGAAATAACTCCAATAATTAAAATTGATCAAAATATTATAGGTAATGGAAAGGTAGGAATCATAACAAGTGAGTTAATATCAGATTATACAGACGTTGTGATGAACAGAAATAAAAAATATTCAGAATGGTTAACTCCAGTGTACTAGAATGAAAGTTGTTCAAATAGGAACAGGGGGTTGGGGTAAAAATCACACAAGAATTCTATCAGAGTTAGGTGTACTGGGAGCTATCTGTGATGTAAACAAAGAAAGGAGTAAAGAATATGGTGAAAAATACTCTGTTAATAGTTATGATTCTGTTGATGCGTTATTAGATTCAGAAAAATTTGATGCTGCGTTTATCTGTACTCCAACTTCTACTCACTCAGAAATTGCAACTCAACTTATACAAAAAAAGAAAAATGTGTTTATTGAAAAACCTTTAACCTATCATTCTGAACAAGGCGAAGAGTTACTTGAGCTCGCAAAGAAAAACAATGTGCTCATGACTTGTGGATATATTGAAAGATTTAATCCAGCAGTAGGTTTGGTAAAAGATTATGTGAAATCAAAAAAATATGGTGAACTTGTTATGCTTGAATTTCACCGTGAAAATAGAATGCCACTTCACATTAAAGATGTTGGAATAATTTATGATACATCAGTTCATGATATAGACACTGCAATGTGGCTCTTTGATGATACACCACAGGTGGTTTTTGCAAGAGCGGGAAGTATCAAGCACAAATACGAAGATTTTGCATCCATAATGTTAGGCTTTAAAGATAACAAAGTAGCAATAATTTCCTCAAACTGGATCACACCAACCAGAGTAAGAAACTTTAATGCAGTTTGTACAGAGGGAATAATATCAGCAGATTTTATTTCGCAGGGAGTAAAAATTGAAACTGATAAGGATACTGAGATTCCTAGAAATGAAAAACAAGAGCCTTTATTATTAGAAATTCAGAATTTTCTTGGAGCCATAGAAGGGAAAAATGAGTTAAGAGTAAAACCAAACCAAGCAGTAAATGTTACAAAGATTGCTGAAGCATCACTTTTATCTAGCCAAAAGGGTACACCAATTTATCTCGAGTTACAATGAATAAAAAAATGATGAATATTCTTGCTTGTCCAATCGACAAACATTTTCCACTGGAAATTTTTGAATCTAAAATGAAAGATGATGTTGTAGTTGAGGGTGCGCTATATTGTACTGATTGTTCTAGGTTTTATCCAATAATTGAAGAAATTCCTATAATGCTTCCTGATGAATTACGAGATAAAAAACAAGATATGGATTTTCTGAATAACAATCAAGAAAAATTACCTGAAAAAATAATTAAACAAGCTTCTCCATGGCATTTATGAGACAATTTGGTTACTAATTTTATATCAAATAAAGCAAAGATTGGAAAAAATGTAAAGATATGGCATTTTACATATGTTGGCGATGATACAGAAATTGGAGATAATGTAAAAATTGGTTCGCTTGTTCATATTGATTACAATGTAAAAATTGGGGATAACTCAATGATAGAAGGGGCAGTATACATTCCACCATTATCTCGAATAGGTAAAAATGTCTTCATTGGTCCTGCAGCTGCTCTAACAAATGACCCTTATCCTCCTAGCGGAAAGATGATTGGAGTTACAATTGAGGATGGGGCAATTATTGGATCACGTGCTGTCATTAAAGCTGGAGTTACCATCGGCAAAAACAGTGTAGTTGGTATGGGATCTGTAGTGACAAAAAATGTTCGGGCTAACACGGTTGTAGTAGGTGTTCCAGCTAAAGAAAAATACTCTAGAGACGAATATGATAAAAAACAAAAACAATGGATTGCTAGCTAAATCTTAAGCTGAGAACGGAAGATCCAATTCTTAACAGTTGATAAAATAAAGATCCAAGCTATTACTAGTCCAATTGATATTATTGCTTTTAATAAAGAAGAAATTATTAAATTAAATTCACCATATCCAGATATTTCAATAGGTGCTAGAATGAGTACTGATATTCCTCCACCAATAATAATTAAAATCCACATTGCAAAAATAAATACAAAAATCGATGAACCACTCAAAGTGAAATCTCCATCATAAATGCCGTAAAAATGGCTAAAATGCCTGAAAAAATAGTGAGTTTAAAAATAATATAGCCTATCTCTTTTTCGGTTAGTGGTCTACCACCAGCAAGGATCAATCTTACCAAAGTTATACTTGCATCTTTATTTGAGGTAGCTTGAAGCTTAAAATCTTCGGTTATTGAAATCGGTTTTGCTTTAATTTCTCGGTGTTCAACAATTCGTTTCATGCTTGAAAGAAATAAGAAAGAGTTGATAATTGCAGGACCAAGTGCAATTGCTGCAACAACTTCTACTTGACCTACGATAGCTATGGCACCATACATTGCACCAAGAGTGAGAGCACCTGAATCTCCTGGAAAAATTTTACTGGGAAATTTATGGTATTTGTAAAAAGCTAATGATACAAAAACTAAGATGAGACTCATTATGGCAATTTCATAATTCTGTAAAATGATTAGTGAAATTGTAAGTGCAGAACCGGCAATTACCATAAAACCACTTGCAACGCCATTTAAAACATCAATGGAATTGATAGTATTTCCAGTAATTGCAATCATGATGACAGCAACTCCTAGGTATAGAAGAGGAATCTTAACATCTCCAAATAAAGGAAAGGAAAGATCGGAATCATATGCACCAAATAAGAGTATTGGGATCGCCGTTGCAGCAAGAGCTAATGGTTTAAACCATCCTCCCATGACTTTTTTGTCATCAACTAGTCCTACGAAAAATGCTAATACAGTAGTGATTAGAATTGCAATAATTTCTATCATTGGAAAAAAAGCATATAGGACAATTCCAGAAATCAATATTCCTGCTATAAGGGATGGTCCACCAGGTCTTACAACCATAGCGCCCCCTTTTCGATGATAATCTTTAACAACACTATTTCGTTTTTCTAGGGCTTTAATTAAAAAAGGAGTAAATAGAAATACGAATAAAAATGCAATAGATGAAACAATTATGGCGACTACTATTTGGTGTTGCAATTAACTACCTTTTCGTAATTGAGACTTGATGTTATCTGCAAGTGTTGAACCAATTTTATCAATTTCTGCTAATTTTTTAACTGAAATTTTTGAAAGATCTTCAAGTGTTTTAATCTGGTTATTATACAGTTTTCGGGCACGAATTCTGCCTATTCCTTTGATTTTTACAAGATCTATTAGTTCCTCTCGTATTCCATAGATTATTCTTTTTCTTAGAATATCTAATTCATCAAGAATTTCGACATAATCTGCTTGTTTTGCCAATTCACGGAGACAGTATGTCAGCCATTCTGCAGTTTGAATCATTCGGTGCATATCCCCAGATTCAATTTTTAGATTATCGGAAAGTGAAATTTCTGATGATTCTGTAATCCATGATTGCAATGCCATTAAACTTCGTGAACAGTCATATTCTGAAATTGGTTGTATTAGTTCGGAAGAATAATTTTCAAGCATAATACCAAGACTTTCATGATCTTTGATTCGCAAAGAAAATTTGGGAAAAAACTCCTCACAATTAGTAATCAAATGTAAGAATCCGAATGTATGTTTTCTTCCTTTTGTGACAATATCTAGTGCATCTCTGAAATGAGTTGCAGTAATAGGATCAATATAGATCTTGGAAACTTTTTTACCAAAATCGGTTGCGACAAATCTTTCTCCTTTTTTTATAATGAATTTTTCTGTCAAAAGAAATTTTGTTGCAATATCAATTCCAAACTTTATTGTGGACTTGCTTGATTGTAGACCTCCCAATGTTTTTAAAAAGAAATCTAAGATCTCATCTTTTTTTATTCCTGGACTAGTAACAATTAGACTCAGTACATGAATTCTAAGTGATTTATCATCGGTTATTTTTGATTCAATTGGTTCAGGTTCACCATTAACATAATAATCAATTAATTCTGAACTATTGTAATTTCCAACAATTATTGCTTCCCCATAATCATCGTATTGAGGTCTACCAGCTCGTCCACAAAGTTGTTTGTATTCTAATATGCTAATTGGTCGATTAGCTCCGACACGCGAATTATACCTACTTATGCTAGAAATAACAACTCTTCTTGCTGGAAGATTAACACCAGCTGCTAATGTAGGTGTTGCAGCAATAAGTTTTATTTTACCATTTCTAAATTCATTTTCTACTGTTTGTCTACAATTTGGATTAAGACCTGCATGATGAAAAGCTACTCCTTTTTTTATTAATGCAGCAAGTGTTTTTACTAGTTCAGTATGTTCATTATGTTCAAGGATTTTTTTTGAAATTTTATCTAGTTCATCTATTTCGGATTGATGAAGAGAGTTTAAGATAGCATCAGCTGCCTTTATGGCAAGAGAAGATGATCGAGTTCTAGTCTCAGCAAAAAGTAATGACTGTCCTCCATTCATTACTGATTCTACTCCTAAATCAACAGGTTTACCTCTAATGCTTGCTTCAACCTCAAATTCTCTACCATCATTCATTATCACAGAACCTCCATCATAAACTCCTTCATAGAGTGGAACAGGTCTCCATTGACTTTCTACAGTTTTACAGTCTAACCATTCCGATAGTTCATCTACATTTGTTATTGTAGCGCTAAGTGCTATAATCTGTGGTTTGCTTTCAAGTAATTTTAATTTGGTTAAAACAACTTCCAAGGTTTGGCCTCTAGCCTCATCACCAATGAGGTGAATTTCATCTGCAATTACCAGGCCAATATCCTCAATCCATTCAGGACCATGACGAATTATTGAATCCATTTTTTCGTTTGTTAAAATGAGAACGTCACTATTTTCTAATCCCTTATCTAGAGATTCAAAATCTCCTGTAGAAATTTGGACTGTGATTTTTTTCCCAAAATCTAATGATTCAAATTTTTTAAACTCTGAGAATTTTTCTGAGGCCAAAGCTCGTAGGGGACTAAGATAAATTACTTTCCCATTATTTTTTGAAAGATAGTTTATCATAGCAAGAATAGCAATTAGTGTTTTTCCGCTAGCTGTTGGGGCAGAAACTAGAATATTTTCTCCGTCTAATAATCCTGCAGATATGCTATCTTGCTGTGGTGGATATAGTTCTGAATATCCCTCTTTTTTTAAAAAATCAATTGTAGATTTAGAGAGTTTTAATTCAGATATCTTCATACTCGGTTATAATGACCGGGTTTTGATTCATAAATAGATGCCTCACGAAGCATTCTTCTAAGGTAGTTTCTTGCCTCTTCTTCTGTGAATTTACTTGATTTTACAAGTTCTTTAATGAATAATCTCTCTTCGACTGCCATCTTGTTATCACCCTCTAGAGACTTTAAAACATCCATGAATAGTTGCATCTTTGAGACTTCGCTGTGAGCTCTTCCTTGAAGTACGCCAAGATCCACTTTGCCAGTATTTACATCAACGCCAGCATCTCGAAGCATACTCTCAATTAAGAATATTGCCCGATCTGCGTCTTCAGCTTCTACTTGATCTTTCATCAAAAGACGTGCTCTTGCAGTAGCAAGTCGGATTAGACCTTCTAATTGTCTTGGTGTAACAGTAATCATTTCTTCAGACTCTACATTTCGCATTTTCATATAGTAGGCTAGAATCTTATCTTCAGCGTCTTTGGTAAGAACTGGATTGATTCTTTTAGAATATGACAAATATTTTGTAAGAATATCAGAGTCAATTAAAGAACGTGTATCGTTTCCACCAGGAGTATACAAATTAATTATATGTTTTGCAATTCTAGAGTCTTTTTCCTTTGAAGGAATATCTCTAACAACAAAAATTAAATCAAATCTTGTTAAAAGAGGAATTGGAAGATTTACATTTTCGGTAATATTTTTGAAAGGATCATATTTTCCATACATTGGGTTTGCTGCAGCAAGAATAGATGTTCTTGCATTAAGTGTAGCAACAATTCCTCCCTTTGCAATGCTAGCAGACTGTTGCTCCATAACTTCGTGAAGTGCACTTCTATCTTCTGGCTTCATTTTGTCAAATTCATCAATGCATACAAGACCTTGGTCACCAAGAACTACGGCTCCTGCTTCTAACATCATAATTCCAGATTTATCGCGAACAACTGCTGCAGTAAGACCAGCAGCTGTTGAACCTCTGCCAGATGTGTATAATCCTCTTGGTGCGATTCGTGCACAAAACTTTAACATCTCACTTTTTGCAGTACCTGGATCTCCTACCAAAAAGATGTTAATGTCGCCTCTAATCTTAGTACCATCTTGAAGTAATCTTTGTGTTGAACCAGCTATTAGTAACAAAATTGCTTCTTTTATCAGAGTGTGACCTTGTATATGAGGTGCAAATGAATCAACTAGTCTATTGTAAATGTCTGGATTTCCAGATAGTGACTTGATTATCTTTTCTTCTTCAGGTGAGACTTCCTCTCGTTCGGTCTTCCTTGAAGTTTTAGGTCCTCGCCCTCCAAGAAATTCTATATTATTTCCATCTATTCGTAATCTGTAAAGTCCGCTTGTAGATCTAGCGCCAACAAAGTATTCCTGTTCAATTCTGACTATACCTGTTAGAATTATTCTGTCTCCAGGTCTTGCGTTATCAACTAGATCTTGTTTTATTGTGACATCCACATAGTGTGGTAATTGTCCTGGAGGTAAATCCTCAGGTAACTCTTGTAATCTAGCAATTTGAAAATCGATAAATCGGCTTTTATCTGGTTGAATTGTAAAATCTTTACTTGTGCATTTAGTGTCTACACCACATCTGTATAAAGGAGGTACGGTCATTCCTTTTTCTAAAGTGATATGGAATTCATGATCATTACTACATTTGTAAGTAATTTCTTTTGCCAATGGTTTTACTTCAGATGATCTGACAACCATTCCAGAAACACTAGTCATCTTATTGATGATTTCAGCATTTATTTGACGAAGACTTCGCTGAACTGGATAGTTTACGATTCTGGCTCTGATTTCCTCTTTAATTTTTGTAGCATATTGTGGGAATCTTTCTTGTAAGATTTCTTTAATTGCTCGTGAAAAGGCTGCTAGAATTTCATCTGGATTTTGATTAAATTTTGATTCTATTTGAGGATGTGAAACCAAGTCATTATAGTCTATTACAATATATCGAGCACTTTTTGGCATCATCTGGTCGATTTGCTCGACGTAAGTGAATGAGCCTTGTTTATCCTTATACTGTTTTAGAAATTCTTTTACCTCATCTGATAAAGCCGATTTACTAAATTTGGTTTCTAATGCAGTCATTTTTTATCACCTAAAATTTGTTTTTTAAAGTCAATTGATGTGTTGTAAATTTTTTCATAGAACGATCGTTCCTCCAAGGTCAGCTTTTGACTCAAATCCGCAGTTAATTTCGAGGAGTCAGCTAGGTGGATAATTTTACCTTGTCTTTTACGTACAAGTGAATTTAGCATGCTTTGGACTTTGTCATAATCATCTTTTGGTAATTTTTTCATATATGAAAGCAATCTAACGTAAAAATGTGGTTCAAGTGTTGCAAGTTCAAATTCACCTTGAACATTTTCCTTAACAGTGGCCTGTTTTAGCTCAACTACCATATCAGGTTCCTCGATTGTAACATGTTTTTCATATTCTAGTACATTAGCAATCCATCTTGGAATATTGAGAATTTCTCCTTGTTTTCCTTCCACATCTACACCTGCGACATCTATTTTGATATCGTGTAGAAAGATTACCTTAACATCTTCTAATTCAAATCCTGTATTATGGACCTTTGAGAGATCAGTACTATTTAGCATGTAAGATCAGTGATCCCCTATAGGATCGTGATGAATCGGATCGATCAATTCTGTTCACAAAAAGGTCAGATCAATTGATCCTGTAAAAAGTCAACTATTTAGTGTAGGTTGAGCATTGGGTAAATCGGAATGTCAGTTACTGATTTAATGTGGGTAGAAAAATATCGTCCACATAAGATAACCGAACTGGTAGATCAGAAAGAAATTATAGGTAGCATTCAAGCGCTATTAAAAAAGCAGTCTGAAATGCCTCATCTAATGTTTTCAGGTTCAGCTGGAGTTGGAAAAACAACTCTGGCTCTATGCCTTTCCCATGAGATTCTAGGGGAGCATTGGAAGGACAATACTTTGGAGCTTAATGCCTCTGATGAACGAGGAATAAACATGGTTAGAGATAGAGTAAAGACGTTTTCTAGATATGCTGGGCTAGATAGTAAAATTCCATTTAAAATTATAATTTTAGATGAAGCTGACGAGATGACTGCTGATGCTCAAACTGCATTGAGGAGAATAATTGAAGATACTGCAAAAATTTGTAGATTTATTCTGATCGCAAATAACATTTCAAAAATTATTGATCCCATTCAGAGTAGATGTGCTGTTTTTAAATTCTCAACTATTCCTGAAAAAGATGTAGTTTCTCATTTAAAAGAAATTTCAAAAAAGGAAAAAATAAAGTCTGATGAAAATGGTTTAGCTGCAATTTATGAATATTCAGAAGGGGACTTGAGACATGCTATCAATTTACTTCAAGCAACAGCTAGTTTGGGAGATATTACCGAGGTAAATGTAAAAAAGTCAGCTGGATTAACCAAAGTCAAAGATGTCGATATTGTACTAAAACTGGCACTAGATGGAAAAATTACCGATGCGCGAAATAAGATGATTGAGCTAATCAAAGTTTATGGAATGTCCGAGTCTGATTTTCTAAAATACATTAATGCTGCAGTATACAAAACAAAAAACAAAAATCTAAGTGATATAGTTCAGATTATAGCAAAATATGATTTTAGAATTCTTAGTGGTTCAAATTCCGAAATTCAATTATCTGCACTTTTAGCAGAATTGACAAAGTTTGGAAAATAAAAGCGCAGAGAGAGGGATTCGAACCCCCGAATGGCGAACCACACAGGCTCTCAAGGCCCGCGCCCTACCAGGCTAGGCGACCTCTGCGGGATTCGTTGGCTTTAGCTGATTAAAATTTGTTTTATTGTATCAGATTTGATAATCAAATATCTAACGATAACTATGGGAAAATAAAGAAAAATGGTCTAGTCGTGAGCGTGTGGATTTGCTTGACCAGAACCTAGTTTTTGGTAAGTTCCAAGTGCCTTTTCATGCCATTCTTGG
>JAQBHA010000095.1:0-12692 GCA_032128215.1 Nitrososphaerota archaeon
TGATCAATAATTATGTTAGCTGGTTTTAAAGATAAACTTTCAATTGTCAGTGTTGTATCTGGAAAATCGTTTACAGTAAATTGTAAAGTGTCAGATCCTGAATCGATGGCTTTAGTGTTTAACATAATTAGATCATCTCCACTGAATATTGGTTTTGTTTCTACATCAAAGATTTTACTTGGTGAAACAAATAGATTTGAATTTTTAGGAAATTTTGCAACTTTTGAACTTTCTGTAAAATATAAAACGATTGGAAATTCGGTATCTTTGAGAACTTTAGGAATTAGAGGTTCTGCAATTAATTGAAGAGATGTTTCATCTGATCCAAAAAATTCGAGTACAGTTGGAGATGATGATTCACTTTCTACTTCTACTACTGGATTTATTTCAATCCCACCTGCTTGCCCGTTGGGAATACTTCGCCCCACCTTACCAAAAACTAATGCTGAACCCTCTCCATCTTGAAGGAAAACATCATCAATTGAAAGAAAATCGTTATCAGATGAATCTATTTTTATCTCTAGATTCTTATCAGATCTGATGGGAAAACCATTTTTATCTTCAAGAAATATAATTCCTAGTAATTCCTTATTTCCAGTTGTAAATATTGGCAATCCCTCAAATTTTACAAATCTATCACCATCGTTAGAACTGGTTTGACTGTTTTGTGATGATTCTGCTGGGCCTGGTGTACCCGAATTTGAATTACCCTGTACATAAAAAACTGCTTGAATTGTATCTGATTCTAATGTCAGTGGATCTCCTGAAGTTATTGTAACAAGATAATTACCTTGTATTCCACCCAATAAGGAAAATGCATCATAGCCCCAATAGGATCCCTTGTTTATCGTAATAGTGCCTGTTTTATCCCCAACATTGGCATTAGGGCTAGTATTTTGATTTGCAAAAATATTGTTTGTTACTTTATATTTTACTGTAATATCTTTACTTGCTAGAACAGGTTCTTCACTATTTTTTAATTGAAGTTGAACTACTATGTATGCTTTAGATGATCCAAAAGTATTGATTTTTTCTTGAAGGAGATAAAGTTTAACGTGTAGATCATCACTGTGATCATCTACTGTTATTACATCACTTTTAGTTTCCATACCGACAGCTGTGGCAAAGATATTAGTTTTACCAGTTTTACCTGAATCTTTTACAATAAAATGTGTACCAGTAAAGTATTCACCTTTCTTTATTACTAGATTTTTCTGAGATATGTCAAGTATGTTATTATTTGCAACATTTAATGAAATACTAACATCTTCTGTAGCTTTTACTGGAAAGCCATCAACATCAGCTAACTCAACAGAAACTAATCCTCTAAATGGTCCATTAGGGGAAAATGTATCTGGAACAACTTTAACAAGAAGCTGTTCCTGATTGAAAACATTTCCATAAACAGTTACAGGGAGTTCTTGTGATGAAAATCCAGGAGCTGCAAGAAAAAGTTTTGATGTACCAGCCGTTATCGCTTTAACGGTTACTTCTGATACATATCCTGATTCACTATCTTTAACATTTAGAACTCGGATTATTTTAGAATCTAAACTTGTAACAGTTAATCCAGGGATTTTCTCTGGTACAAGGCTTGTTCCTTTTTTTGCAAAAATGTGTATTATTCCTTCTTTACCTTCAACTAATTTTGTGGGAATGAATCTTGTACCGAACTCGAAATTATTTTCTGCACCATATGTTAAACTAGGAGTTATTATAATCATTATTACCAATACTAGTATAATTCCTACCTTCAAGCTGATTCAAAAACGGAAAATTATCATATAAAGCGGTGTCTGGCCTATTTGATCAGATATCACGATATTAGAAATTCCTATTTCACTTATGTGAAGGAATGGCTCCAACATATAACGTAGAGCAAAATAAGCTCAGCATCATAGATGCTCTGCTTTTGCGCTTATTTAATGAACAAAAAATCAATCTAAAAGTTGATTCAAAAAATAGATTAGAAATTGCCAGTAATTTAAAATCAAAAATAGAAGGAACTCTAAATGTTCGTGCCAATTTATTATCAAAAACATTAGAGCAAAAAAATAATATCTCCACTGACAAACAAATAGAAACTTTAATTGGAAATTTTTATTATTACACCAATCAGTTTGATAAAGCAATGATTTTTTATGATAAAGCTGCTATAATTGAGCCAAAGTTTATTGAGCCAATCTTTAACAGAGGAGATCTACTTGTAAAAATTGGGAAATACGAGGAGGCTATTTTATGTTATGATAATATACTGAGTATTGATCCTAATTATTTTGATGCATTATGTTCTAAAGGTGATGCTCTTGTTACCATTTCTAAACATGCTGAAGCAATTACTTGTTATGATAAAATTTTAGAAATAGATCCTAATTATTTTGATGCATTATACAATAAGGGTCTTGCTTTAACAAAGATTGGAAAATATGAGGAAGCTATAACATTCTATGATCAAACTTGTAATTTAAAACCAAAACATATCCCATCTTTATACAATAAGGGATATTCACTTGCAAAATTGGGAAAACATGAAGAAGCGATTATTCTTTGTGACAAAGCATTAGAAATTGATCCTGATTTTTTTGACGCATTGATTGCCAAAGGAATGGTTTTGACCATAAATGGTAGTTATGAAGAGGCGTTGTATTATTTTAACAAAATTTTAGAGTTAGATCCTAAACATCCAGAGGTTTTATACAATAAAGGTCTATGTTTAGCAAAGCTTGGCAAATTTGAATCAGCATTATCATATTATAACAAGGCGTTAGAAATTGATCATAATCCAGAGATTTTGCTTTACAAAGGTAATGCGTATGTGCAACTTGGAAAATATAGTGATGCCCTTATTTGCTATGATAGTGCATTAACAATTAAACCAGATTATTTTGATGCTTTATTCAGAAAGGGATTACTCCTAACACACCTTGGAAAACCTGGTGACGCTATGGTGTTCTTTGATGACGCCCTAAAGATAAAACCAGATTATTTTGATGCTTTATTTCATAAAGGACTCTTGCTTGAGCAACAAGGAAAACAAAACGAAGCCCTGGATTGCTTTGAGCAAGCAAGTGTTATTGAACCAAATCAATCTGAAGTCAAATATCATAAAGGTCGTTGCCTAGCGCATCTTGGGAAATATGATGATGCTAAAACATGTTATGATGAGGCTTTAAAGATTAATCCTCAGTTTTCAGAGGCATTATTTCACAAGGGTTTGTTACATTCATTTCTTGGAACTCATGATGATGCTTTAACATATTATGATAAAGCTCTTAAAATTAATCCACAGCATTCAGATTTACTTTTACACAAAGGTAGAACTCTTGCACATCTTGGTAAACCCCAAGAAGCCTTGAGCTATTACAATAAAGCTCTAAAGGTTAATCCTCAACATGCAGAAGTTCTATTTCATAAAGGAATGTTACTTGAATATATTGGAAAACATGCTGATGCTATTGCAGATTATGATAAAGCGCTTAAGATAATTCCAAATTATGTTGAAGTGCTATATCACAAAGGTTTGCTATTTGAACAGCTTGGAAATCACGGTGATGCAATTTTATGTTATGATAGAGCTTTAAAGATAGTACCTGATAATTTTGATGTGCTCTTTCGTAAAGGTATATTACTTGCTCGTTTTGGGAAACATGGTGACGCCATAGTTTGTTATGATGATGCTCTAAAAATAGTTCCTGACAATTTTGATGCAATGTTTCAAAAGGGATTAGTACTTGAACATCTTGGAAACTACAAAGATGCAATAAAATGTTTTGACAAAGCAATTGATAGAAATCCTAATCATTCTGAGGTATTATTACACAAAGGTTTGGCGTTATTTTCAATTAATGAATACGAAACTGCAATTAAATTATTTGATCATGTTTTAACAAATATTCCAAATCATATATTAGCTCTGTTCAACAAAGGATTGATTTTTGGAAAACTTGGTCTAAATGATGATGCTCTTCGTTGCTTTGATAAGGTCTTATCCGTAGATGAAAACCATATACATTCATTATTACATAAAGGTCTTACATTTACTCGTCTAAAAAAATTCAATGAAGGAATATTATGTTTCAATAAGGTTCTTGAGATTGAACCAGAAAATGTTTCTGCTCTAATTAAAAAGGCAGATTCTCTTGGAAGTTTGGGATTTACAAATGATGCCATAGCATTTTATGATAAGGCCTTAAAGATTAGTCCAGAAAATGTTGAGGCATTATACAATAAAGCAATATCTCTTTCCTACATTTCAAAATACCAGAATGCAATTTACTGCTTTGATAAAGTACTTGAAATTAATCCGCATCACAGTAATGCATTGTATAATAAGGGTCGTACACTAGTCCAGCAATCAATTTACCCCATGGCATTGGCTTGTTTTGATAAGGCATTTGAGTTAGAACCTGATAATTTAGAACCGTTACTTCAAAAAGGTCTAGTGTTTTCCAAATTAAGAAACCATAAAGAAGCACTTGCCTGTTTTAATTATGTACTAGAAAAAGAATCAGAAAATTTTACTGCTCTATACAACAAAGGACTCTCTTTATTAGCTATAGGTCAATATGAAAAGGCACTTTTACAATTGGATAATGCGCTAAAACAGGAACCATCTAATGTAAATGTATTATTAAACAAGGGACGTGTGTTTTCAACTCTAGGACAATACGAAAAATCGCTATCAAGTTTTGATGGAGTACTTGATATTGATCCGGAAAATTCAGATGCGCTTTTCAATAAAGCTCTCTCATTGGTAACTCTTGGGAAATATGAACAGTCAATTCCATTCTTTGATAAAGCCCTAAATATTGTTCCTACCAATATTGAAATTCTACATAACAAGGGAATAGCATTACAGGCTATTTGTAAATATGAAGATGCAATTTCATGTTTTGATAAGATATTATTAAATGATAAGGATAATTCCGAGGTTTTGTATAACAAGGCAAAAACAGTGTTAATGCAAGGAAACATATTTGATGCATTAAGTATTATTCAAAAAGTTATAGATCTTGAACCAATCTATAAAGAAATAATTAAGAAAGAAATTCAATTTAGTAGATTAAGAGATAATCCACTTTTCAAAGAAATTATCAAAGGGAAAACTGAATTTGATAAACTTGATGAAAAACCATTTAATGGAATTGAAAATAAAACAAAATTTATTGAAAATAATTTATAAAAAAATTAGGTTTAAAACAAACTCTGTTTTTATAAAATTACAACAACAACTCATCTTCGTAGTTTTTTACAGATAAAAGAATCAGAAAATCGTATGTTCACTACGAACATCATATTGGATATGAGAGGGATTTTTAATTAAAATATATTCAACTGGTATGAAAAAAATTAACAATCAAAAAATTACAAGTGCATGGAAAAAGAATCTAAATAAAATTTTAAACAAAAGTTCGGAAACAAAAAATAATCAATTATTATTCCAATCAATCAATACTGGAAAAAAACTTGAATTACAAGAATGTCTTTTTGACGATTTATTACCTGTTTCTCTCTCATCATCACCCATTTCTAGTATTGAAAGTATGGATAATGTTTGGATTACCTGTTCTATGCTATCAAGAGTATCAGAAACTACAAACAACTTAGTTGTATTAGAAAATGAATATCCATTAGGAATTATAGGTGCAAGAGAAATTTTACATAATCTTTTGAAAAATCCTACACCTTACTATTTCCATGATGTTTTAGCCAAAGATATAATGAACAGAAAATTTTATCTTGATACAAGAAATGCTAGACTTGATAAACTATTTGAACAAATGCATAAGACCAAGAATGAATTTATTATATTACAAAATACTAAACATAGTTTCTCTGCAGTTTCTATTAGAGAAATTCTTGAAATAGGCGCGCTTTGTAAAACTGATTTTCAAGCTTCTGATTTAGATGATCCAAAAATCAAAATTTTTAGACGGGATGATACTGTTGAGGATATAATAAAATCGTTAGTGCACGACAATACCGAAATCGTAGTACTAGAAAATGAATCATCATTCATTGATCCTATGACAATTATTGAAAAAATTACTGGAGATTTAAACTACCTAAAAGATTGCAAAAACTTTTTAGATTTGAATGCTAGTATTTTCAAACTTCAACAACCCAAATTAATCCCTGAAAAATTATCACTCTCAGAAATTTGTCAGACCATGCTGTACATGAAACATCCTTACATAATGACATCAAACAAATTATTGACTCCTAGAAACATACTAGAAATTTTGAGGAAGGATTTGAAAATTGAATGAAAGAGATTAGCAGATTAAAATCTCACGTAGATGTAATGAAAAAAGAACTTGATTACACTACTAAGCAGATAAAACTTTTAGAAAAAAATCGTAAAGTTTCTGATTGGGAGAAAATTGATTATGTTAATGGAAAATCAATTGATGAGTTAAAACATCAAGAAAATAATTTAACTCAAGAGATTAATCAAATTCAAAAAGAAATTAAAAAATCACAATCAAAAACCTTGTTAATTACTGAATTATCTCTATTGCCCGTAGTTGTTTTACTTATTTTAATTTCAGGTTTAGGTAATTCTATTATGGATTCTACAAATGATGATAGTACATCATTTAAGACTCGACATTTAATTGAAAACCTCAGAGGCGATACTGTTGATACATGGAAGTCATGGAGACTGGTTGGTACTACATTAAACGTAAATGTTCTAAATGCTAAAGGATTATCAGAAAATAGAATTGATGTAATAAAAAATGCAATAACTTCAAAAGAAGCACTTGAAATTGATGATTCACTCACTCATAAAGGCCCTAAGGGATTTAGTTCAACATACTTTACAGGATGGGAAGGTGCATTGAAGAATTTAGCATTAAAGGATACGTTATACAATATCCCTACTGACTTTAATATTATTACTTCAAATGGTAGAGAAGGAGATATCATAATTACGCTTTCAAATTTGCGAGATGGTGATGGTTATACTGGTTATACAAAATCAGTAGTTGATGGAAACGAAATTCTAAAGTCGTTCATTACAATTTATGATGTAACTAACTTAACTGATGAACAATTAGGGACTATTGTTAGACATGAATTTGGTCATGCACTTGGTCTTGGACACTCTTCTGCACCAGAAGATCTAATGGCACCAAATATTGATATGACTGTCCCGTATATTTCTGAATGTAATACAAATGCAATTAGAGATTTGTATAATGGAATACAAGGAAGTACAGTTTGTGAAAAATAGATTTAATAAATTAAAATCCTTTTTCGTTTAAAATCAAACCCAATAATGCTGCTCTAGTATACATTCCGTATTCAGCTTGTTTGAAATATTTTGCCTGTTTAGTATAATCTACTTCTGCTGAGATCTCATCTAACCTAGGTAATGGATGTAAAATTATAGCGTCATCTTTCATTTTTTTGATAATATCCAGACCAATTACATAACTTCCTTTAACCTTGATGTATTCTTCTTCATCTGGAAATCGTTCCTTTTGAATTCTAGTAACGTATACTACATCTAGATCGTCTATATACTCTTCTAGATCTGTTGATTCTGTAAATGAAAATCGTTTTTTGATTTCATAAGTTGAATCGGTTCTAATTTTAAGTGATTCAGGAGAGATTAAATGAACATCCACATCGTAATAACTTAATGCTGATAACAAAGAGTAAACGGTTCTCCCATATTTTAAATCCCCTACAATGCCGATTTTAAGACCATCAATCTTATTCTTCTCTTTTTTTATTGTAAAAAGATCTTGGATAGCCTGAGTTGGATGTTCTTCTGTTCCGCTCCCTCCATTAATAACAGATTTATCCGAAATTTCTGCAGCAAATCTACTAGAACCATCTAGAGGATGTCTCAGAACTAATACATCAGAATAAATTGACATTATCCTAACAGTATCAGCTAAACTTTCACCCTTCTGAGTAGATGATGAAGATATGTTAGATATTCCAATTGATGTTCCCCCAATTGATGCAATTGCAGCTTCAAAACTTAAGCGTGTTCTAGTACTAGGCTCGTAAAATAAGTAACCTAATGTTTTACCACGCCCAATTTCACGTCTATCATTTGGTTTGAGTTTGATGATTTTATTTGTAGCATCAAAAATTGTCTCTAGTTTTTGTTTATCTAAATCACGTACAGATATAATGTCTTTTTGAAAAAATTCGTTCATTCTTTGAATCATATATACAGGTGCATATACAAAGTATTCTGATGCAGGAATCGGACCTTATCGTTCGTCGTATCAAAGATGGAACAGTTATTGACCATATTGATCAAGGGAGAGGTATTAAAGTTCTAGAAGCCTTAGAAATTGATGGTAGGGAGGGCAATGTCATTACTATTGCACTTAATGTGCCTAGCGGTAAATCGAAGAAAAAAGACATAATCAAAGTGGAAAATAGGTATCTGGAAGATGATGATACAAACAAACTTGCAGTTATAGCCCCAAATTCAACTGTAAATATTATTAAAAATTACAAGTTAGTTGAAAAACGACGAGTGTCATTACCAAACGAAATAGGAAGAATCTTCAGATGTTCAAATCCTGATTGCGTAACAAATAGCTCTGAACATATTGAATCTACTATGGATGTAATTGATAAATCAGGTCTTGTTTTAAAATGTAGATATTGTAGTAGAATTTTAGATGTTAACAAACTAAAATATTATTAGTACATTTTAAACAATTTTGCACAAAACTATAAAGAGAAAAAATTATTTTTTATTGTCCTAAGATGATAAACATCATGACTATACCATAGATAGCAATGGATTCAACCATTCCAATGAAAATAAATACTTTAGATTGTAAAGCAGGATTTTCACTAATTACTGCAAGACCTGCAGAACCAACATAACCTAAACCCACTCCTGCACCACCTGCTGCAACACCAAATGCAATTCCAGCACCAATCAACTTAGAACCATCAGCAGAGCCTCCACTAGATTCTTCTTGTGCATATGCAACACCAATTAGGCCAGAAATAGAAATTATCATTGTTGTCAAAAGTAAAAGATTAACAGGTTTCATTGACGTGTGATTCTCATAAGGCTCCATATTTAAATCATGATGTATTTTGAAATCAAATTTGATCTAAAGTTTTCTTTTTGAAAGAACTTAGATTATTTTTTATCGTATTTTCCAAATTATTGTAATCTAGCTCTAAAACTTTTTTTGAGTTTTCCAATAATTTTTTTATTTCGTCTTTTCCCATTTTACTTTCTCTTCTCAATTGCTGCTTTGACTTTTTTTAACCTTACGAATTCTTCTCGTTCTCTTTCCTCCAAAGTAGCTAAAATATACTTTATTCTGGACTGATATTGTGGAATAATTACATTTTCTAAGGCATTTAACAACTTTTGAGTTTTTTCCAAAGCTTTTGCCAAACTAAATATTGAGTTTTCATATTCTGCAGCCTTACAAATTTTTGGAAGCATGGCTTTGATTTGTTTTGCTGCTCTATCAATTGAAGAGTTTGTATCGGCAAAACCATAAGGCATTGATTTTGTATCCTTTTCTGTTACATTGAGAGATGGAATTTTTACATCTACTACTCGCTTGATGGTTACATCTACTTCCATTACTGCAGAAGCAGATTGAGCAACTGAATCAACTGTAATTGTTCCTAATCTAAGATAGGCTTCATTTACAGATTTATACACATCTTGGAGTGGTTCCCAAATTCCCTCACGTGCCTTTGTAGCTTCTGTTATCATTTCTTCAATATTTTTGAGTAAAACTTTTCGTTTATCATCAAGAATTTTTCTGACCATTGAAGCTACTTGACTTGAACGTTTGTATTTTAGAAGCTCAATTTTAGTTGCAGCAACATTTTGTCCAAATGACATTTGTTACTACCTTTCCTTGTAGTATTGATCAATAAATTTGTCTTTGACTTTAGTAAGCTCATTTTTAGGTAAATGAGAAACCGCATTCCATTGTAAGGCTAGTGTTTCTTCTATCGTCCTGCTTTCATCAAGATCTTGTGATAAGAATTTTTTTTCAAATTCATCACCGAAGTCAAGATATTTTAGATCAACTCCTGTAAGTCCAGCTTTACCTACAATTCCTGCAAGAGCACGTACTTCTTGTGCTCTAGAGTATGCATCATAATTTTGGTTTGAAATTTCCTGATGATCAGCTCTTGTTTTTCCTTCGCCAATTCCGTCTTTCATAATTCTACTAAGACTCATCAAGATATTTACGGGTGGATAAATTCCTTGTCTGAACAAATCTCGACCAAGTACAATTTGACCTTCCGTTATGTAACCAGTAAGATCAGGTATTGGATGGGTAATGTCATCTGATGGCATTGATAAAATTGGCATTTGTGTAACACTACCTTTCTTTCCTCGTAGTCTGCCCGCTCTTTCATAGATAGTAGAAAGGTCTGTATACAAATAACCTGGATATCCTTTTCTCCCTGGAACTTCCTCTCGTGCAGCACTAATCTCTCGTAATGCTTCAGCATAATTTGTCATATCAGTAAGTATTACAAGAACATGCATTCCTAAATCATATGCAAGATATTCTGCTGCAGTGAGTGCAACTCGAGGGGTGATAATTCTTTCAATGGCAGGGTCATCTGCAAGATTTAAGAACAAAACACTTCTTTTTAGGGCGCCAGATTCTTCAAGACTTCTTCTGAAATATTCTGATTCGCTATATTGCACACCAATAGCTGCAAAAACTACTGCAAATTCATCACTAGTTCCTACTACAGACGCCTGACGGGCAATTTGTGCGGCAAGAATGTTATGTGACATTCCAGAACCTGAAAAGATTGGAAGCTTCTGTCCCCTTACAAGAGTCAACATTCCATCAATTACTGAAACGCCTGTTTGAATAAAGTCACGAGGATATTCTCGTTGTTCTGGGTTCATTGGTTCGCCATTAATGTCTAAGAATTTATCAGCAATTGGATCAGGTAGTCCATCTTTTGGTTTTCCTAATCCATCAAATACTCTACCAAGTAATTGTTCTGAAACTGGTAGATCCATTACTTTGCCTACAAATTTAGCTTGAGTTCCAGCAATAGATAATCCAGTTGTTCCCTCAAAGACTTGAACAATAGCTTTTCCATTACCAACCTCAAGAACTTTACCTAATCTTTTTTCGCCATCAGAGGTTTGGATTTCAACAAGTTCATCAAATGCTGCATTTTCTACGTCATCAACAATTACCAGTGGACCTTTAATCTCTGCAATCTTGTTGTATTGAACTCCACCTTGCTTACTCATTTTGAAACTTTAACTCCGGTAATACTTTTGAATTGTTCTCTCATGAGTTGCCCTATTTGATCTAATTTGTCCATCTCATCATCCTTAACTTCCATCCTTGCTTTTAGCATAGAACCAATGACTGACATTGCACGTATATCAGCAAGTGATGCACCATCCTTTAATGCCTCTTGTCCATATTTGTAAAAGTCAACTAGTAATTTCATTAACTTGAATTGTTTTTCTGGGCTACAATAGGTATCTACTTCATCAAAGGAGTTTTGTTGTAATAATCCAATTTTTACCATCCTAGCAACTTCAAGAATTAATTTTTCCTCATCTGGTAATGCCTCAGGGCCTAATAGTCTTACAATTTCTTTTAGTGTATCTTCCCTTTGTAAAACGCTATAGGCTTCATTTCTAATGGTAAACCATTCTTCACTTACGTTTTTGCTCCACCATTTTGCAATATCAGCTAGATAACCAGAGTAACTATTCATCCAGTTAATTGAAGGATAGTGTCTTGAATAGGCAAGTTTAGCATCCAACGCCCAAAATGTTTTGATAAATCTCATTGTATGAGTTGTCACGGGTTCAGTAAAGTCACCACCAGATGGAGAAACAGCTCCAACCAAACTTACAGAGCCATCTCGCTCTGGACTTCCCAGAGCTCTTACTCTACCTGCTCTTTCATAAAATTCTGCTAATCTTGATGCAAGATAAGATGGATATCCTTCTTCAGCAGGCATTTCCTCTAGTCTTCCACTCATTTCTCGAAGAGCTTCTGCCCATCTGCTTGTAGAGTCAGCAACCAAAACAACATCCAACCCCATATCTCTATAATATTCAGCAATTGTAACTCCAGTGTAGATACTTGCCTCTCTTGCAGCTACAGGCATGTTGCTAGTATTTGCAACAAGAACCGTTCTTTCCATTAATGGTTTACCAGTACGAGGATCTTTTAGTTCTGGAAATTCGACTAATACTTCGGTCATCTCATTTCCACGTTCTCCACAACCAATGTAAACTACAACTTGAGAATCTGCCCACTTTGCTATTTGGTGTAAAGTAACTGTTTTACCAGTTCCAAATGCACCAGGGATTGAACCGGTTCCTCCTTTTGCAAGAGGGAAAAATGTATCAATTACTCTTTGTCCAGTTAACAATGGAATTGTTGGGTCGTATCTTTTTTGATAAGGACGTGGTTTTCTTACAGGCCATTTGTGATACATTTTGAGAATGCTTGATTTACCATCTTTTTCAACAGTAGCTATTTCCGTTTCTAAATCATAATCTCCTTCACTAATAATTTTAGTAATTTTTCCACCAGTATGATCAGGTGGTACCATTATCTTATGATCAATCAAGTCAGTTTCCTTTACAGTACCAAAAATATTTCCTGCTTGCACCTCATCTCCAAAATTAACGGTTGGAATAAAGTGATATTTTTTCGTCATGTCAACTG
>JAQBHA010000096.1:0-4665 GCA_032128215.1 Nitrososphaerota archaeon
GAAAAATTAGATACATTTATCCAAGTATTTTTGGCAAATCTTCAAAGCTGATCTATGCAATTTTTTTACAACACCATTTTTTGCCATTTAATTCGAGCCTGAGAAAATGAAATTAAATGGTATTTTTTGAAAATAATTTAAAAAAATTTTAACCCCTATGACCAAATGATGCAGGAACATGAAACAAAGAACAAAGGATCAAATTCTAAATTATCTTCATGATTGCTATTCACAAAATGTGAATGCTGTTGTAACCTTATCACAAATTGGTGCACATCTTGGAATAAAGGGGACCATCATAAAGCCAATTTTACGAGATTTAAAAAAAGATGGTTTTGTGGTTCCAACTCATAGTGAAATAGGAGAATCAGGATATCAAATCATCTCTAAAGGGTTAGACAAAAATAAATCTAAACTTTTAGAACTAAAAGGAAATCATACATCAGATGAAAAAAATAAAATAGTAAATAATGAACCCACTGCACAAGTGAGTCCTGATGTAATTGCAAAATTTCAAGGAACAGAAAATATTGAATAGTTACTAATAGGATCTAAAGTATCTTGATTAAAATCAACAAAGAAAACGACATTACTTTTCTAAACGCATCAGTTACTGATTTTGCAGATTCCTTAGGGTATTGTGAATACAAAATCCCTCTATCAATCAAAGGTGTAAAGCCAAAACCATCACAATCACTCATTCAGGGAACAAAAGCACATCATGCAGAAGAAAAGTACGAGCAAGAACATGTTGAACTAGAGCCAGTATCCATACAACAAATTGAAGATAAAGAAGAAAACATTGAATTTGCAAGAGAGAATATCCACTCTACTTTGATGATGCCGTTTGAATTTCCTAAAGAGAATGTGCTCCTTACACTATCAGGAAGAATTGATAAAATTCTCAGAGTAGATGAAACGTTAATTGTTCAAGATGATAAATTTGCAGGACGTCCACAAACTTATGATTCTAAAACACAACCATACCCTAGCCAATTACTACAAGTGCTGACCTATCTCAACTCTAGTTTTTCCTCAAAGAGAAAGCCCAATGCAGAGGATTTCTTTGAAATGCCACACACTGAAAAAAAATGGCAGATTAGAATTTGTGATAGAAAGACTAGAGAGCCATACAAAGTATTCTCAGAAATTCAAGATGCTTTCTCACTTCATTATCTGAATGTGTCATTGCAAAAATTTACAACTATATCACTTGGAATTACAGAACCTGAGCATCACAACAGTGTAAACAAGTGTAATGCTTGTAATTTGAAGACTTTATGCAATTATAAAATTTAATTATTTTGTAAAATTCTGATTTAATTCTTGTTTTGAATCTTTTTTTCAAAATCTCAAGGATTTCGGTATTGCTTTTAATCCAGGTTTTCAGATATGCGTAAAATAGAGTCTCCAAGTCGTCGACCATTCCCGCGAGTTTTGGGTCAGAGCGAATCTCATTTAGCTGCTCGTCGAGATTCTCTAAAATTACCTTCAATCCCTGATTGGAAACTTCTAGTTTCTTGATTGCCTCTTCTGCACCCATGAAATTCATATGGTATAATGATAATAAAAGATATGCCTAGATGCTAGAAACTATTCTCAAAGGCTACCTCATCCAAAGGCAATTGGCCTCCACGGACACCGGCATCCTCTGCTCTTTTTCCAACTACAACCATCATTACAATCAAATGGTTTTCAGGTAATTTGATTAATTCAGCTAGTTCATCATACTCAAAGCCCACCATAGGACAAGAGTCAAGGCCCATCTGCTTTGCTGCTAACATTATAGTTTGAGCAGCCATTCCACAAGAACGAACTGCCTCATCGCGTTGGTTTTGTAAATCACCATCATATTTTCGCTTGAGTGCAGCTGCTACCATCTCTTGTTTTTCTACAGGATGATTCTTCCAGTAACGTAGTGGTTCTGTACTCCATGAAGTCATATCCCCACACAGTACTATCACCAAAGAGCCATCCTTAGGTTGGGCCTGGCCTCTAGCAGCAATTGAAATCTTTTCTTTTACATCCTGATTAGTAACATAGACAAACCTCCAGTTCTGCTGGTTGTAACTGGTTGGAGCCAAAATTACATGGCTCATTAATTTTGTGACATCGTCACTATTCATTTTAAAAGTACTGTCAAACTTTTTGATTGCACGTCTGGTCTCTATTGCCTCAAAAACATCCATGATACTAGGGAGTTATTATCTAAATTAAATGAAACGAAAAGACAGCAGAACTTAAGATCAACGCCCATTGGGTGCCGATGACAGTTCTTCGCTTAAAATCAGTAACCAGCAGGTTCTCTGATGACAGCAGTTCTCTTAAGGCCTGAAACATTTTGTAATCAGACGAAAGACAATCTTTTCTTATCCTTACAAAGAAGATTTTGATATTTAACCAACGCTATCTTTTCCTACTAATCAAAATGAACTAGTGAGATTTCCAGATAGTGTATTTATTAGGCGAGGGAAAACTGCAGAACATCTTGAAGATTGCAGTTATGGGTATGGGTGTAGCAGGGTCTTATCTTATGGCAAGACTGAAAGATTCAGAGCACGAGGTAACAGGATACGAGAGAATGCGAGAAGAAAACCATGATTCCATTTGCGCATGGGGAACAATAAAGCCAGTATTAGCTGAATTTTGTAAAAAGACTGGCAGGGATTTTAATGACTTTCTAATTCATGACGGTAAAAAGATGCATGTAAAAATGAATGACGATATAAAATTCGATATCGGACTAAAGGGATTGTGCACATATGACAAACTAGCATTAATCAAAGATTTCATTAAAGATTCCAAAGTCATCTATGGAGAAGCACCAAAGCTGGAAGAATTAGAAAAAGAGTATGACCTGATTGTAGACTGTACAGGATTTCACAGAGTATACTTGCCAAAATTAAAAGAGGATTTCTTTTTACCGACATACGAATACAAAGTTGAATATGAAGACAAAGTTCCATATGATGACTTTTACATCGAGCCGTTTCCGGGAATGTCAGGTTACTTTTGGTATTTCCCACTAGGGGAGAAACTAGCACACATTGGAGCAGGTGATTACAACAAACAGCACATCAAGGCAACTGATGCTTTCCTAAAAAAACACGGAGGAAAGATTCTCAAAACTAAAGGCAGGCCAATCAGACTTGCAACGCCAGACAGATGCAAGCCATACTATTCAGGCAAGGTTGTAGGGGTTGGAGAGTCAATAGGTACCGTGTATGCGTTGCTAGGCGAGGGAATAATTCCATCAATGCAGTGCGTTGAGATATTTTTAGAAAACATGAGTGATTTCAAGGCATATGAGAAAGCAGTAGAGAAACACTACAAAGTGTATGCCAAAGTGTTCAATTTTGTGCATGCAAAGATTCAGAAAAACTTTAGTTTCCTCAAGGCATTGCCGGATTTCATTGCAATATTCATTTACATGAAAAAGCACGAAGACAGATTTGGAATGAACATCAAAGTTTCAGACCTGATGAAGGTAGCTAGAGCCTAGCTAAAGCTTACAGAGCCAAAGCCTTCTCGATTTGTTCTGTTTGATGCCATGTTGTAATCATAGATTGTAGTAGAGTATGCCTTTAGCTCATCTTTCATTTGATCCAAATTTTCTGCCAAGTAAAATCCAGGACAGTCACCGGTGAACTGGTAGGTGGCATGGACTCGGGCCTTTCCTTTCTCATTTTCCAACCAGCTTGCAAACGGATAGAGATAGCAAACTCCTGGCCTGTCAGGATGCATAGAGCAGGCACCCGCATCATCCAAAAACCTACATGAAATATGAGTTCCATCATCAGCTTCTGTTTCATCAGTCTTTCTTTTGAGGTTGATTGTGGTCATCGTAGTCATTTGCCCTGACGGTCCGGGTTCCTGATACGTTACAGTGAGGGTTTCATTTTTAATAAAATCAGGAGTGCTTTTGTATTTCAAACCTTTGCCAATGGTGATTAGATCATCAGAAGTTAATGGCAGTCTACCTTGTCTGTCACAGCAATTGTGACAGTCAGGCCAAAAGCATTTCCACAAGATGTATTTTTTTTCTGAATTCAAATAAGGCACATGAAAAATCACGTCTTTAACTTTAATTGCATAGTCAGAGACATCCGTAATTTTGCCCAGCATAAATTTTCTGAGAATAGGATCAACGTCCCAATCCTTTTCCAACAAATCTAATGATTCTTCAATTTCGCTCTGAGACAACTATTAAGTTATAACATCTTTTGCAGATGTTATTAATGTTGAGTGAAAAAGGAAAGTATGCCTCGGCCACAGAAAACAGAAGATTCGTATGGAGTGAAATAATTTGGCCGTTGATTTTGGAAATCAATGACGTTGCATTTTCATTAAAACAGTTTCAAGAAAAACGTGAAAAAGTATGCAAAGAAAAAAATGTGACGATTACAATTCCTTCCAGAGGGCTGGTATCATTGGTGCAGAAAGGAATTTTGCGAAAAGAAGGGAACATCTATTCGATTCATTTCAGACTAATCCCATACATGCGATTAAGAGCCATATGTGATTATGCGACCATAATTCGCGAAGTCAGACTAAAATAATTACAACAAATGAATATATTCTAAAACATCAAAATTTCTTCAAGTAGCCCGATAGTCTAGTGGTCAAGGATTCTGCCCTCTGGATCTCAAGAGTGGATAGGCGGAG
>JAQBHA010000097.1:0-14585 GCA_032128215.1 Nitrososphaerota archaeon
CCAAATTTGAATCCAAAAAACATTCATGAATCTCTTTACTTGATTGTTTTGCTTTAAGATATCCTAAAGCTCCTAACGCGCAAGCCCTTACCATTCCGCTTTGATCTTTTGTAAGATTGGTTATTGCCAAAATGGCATCAAAGTTTCTTCGATTGGCAAGAACTAGTGCAGCATATGCCCTAATGTTTTTACTCTCTGAATTTAGATTTTGAATCAACAGATTTGAGATGTTATTATCATTAAGAACAAGGGAGCTAAATGCCTCGCCTCTTACCTCAATATCCGAATCATCTAACTTAGAAATTATCTTGTTTATTATTAGAGGATCATTGGAATTCACAAAAGATTCTAAAGCATAAATTTTTTCTTCCTTTGTACCTAATTCAAAAATCTTGATAACTTTTTCATTTGACATATTTAATCAATAATGAGTCTTTAGAGTAAAAATTTTTAATAAATCCACGTTTTGAGCCAATTGGTGGGATCTTAGATTTAAATTATCGTAAATCTGTCCATCCCACATGACTACAGAAAGCAAACAGTCTCCTCCCAGCATAGACACAGAAAGAAAACAGTTTCCTCCCAGCAGAGATACAGTATTCATCGGTAAGAAACCACTAATGGCGTATGTTACTTCTACGCTAATTCAACTGGCAAACTCACCATCTGTTCGCATTAAGGCAAGAGGAATGAGTATTGGACGAGCAGTAGATGTCTCGCAAATCATTTCAAGAAAGACAGAAAATGCTGGTTATCAAATCGGAGAAATCCTAATAGGCTCTGAAGCATTAGAGTCACAAGACGGTAAAACAAGAAACGTATCCACAATTGAAATCGAAGTAAAGAGAAAATAAACTCTTTACCTGGATTTTTTCTTTTTATTTAAAGTACCATATCTCTTTTCTAATTTTCTAAATTTTGATAATTCCACAATATCATTGAATTCATCGAAACTAACCATATTTTTGTTGAGTCTGGTAGTTGTACCTGATTTTTTAAGTTCCTTTAAAATCTGAAGTGATGCAAATGTATTTGCAAATAGAACTGATAATGGATATAATATGATTTTGAATCCCATCTTTTGTAACGTAAATGCAGAACTAATTGGGGTAGCTCCGCCCTCAATCATATTAGCAACAAGTGGTGCCTTGATTGATTTACCAATTTTTTTCATTTCTAGAATTGTCTCTGGAGCCTCTACAAAAATTACATCTGCACCAATTTTTCTGTAATATAATCCACGTTCAATTGCTTTGTCTAAACCTTCGGTGGCTCTTGCATCTGTTCTTGATACTATTATGAAATCCTTACTTTTCCTTGCGTCAAGGGCAGCCCGTAGTTTTTCTGCATACTCTTCTTTTCTTATCACTTCTTTTCCCTTCATATGACCACATCTTTTTGGCCATCTTTGATCTTCGAGAAACATTCCTGAAGCTCCTGCTGCCTCTAAATCTCTAACTAATTTCCATACTGATAGAGCATTACCATATCCAGTATCAGCATCAACTATTACCGGAACATTTACTGCTCGACAAATTCTACGAGCATTTTCTACAGTTTCAGTAGAACCAATAAAACCATAATCTGGCATTCCAAAAAGAGTAGCAGATGTTCCATACCCTGTTTGAAACATTGCCTCAAACCCTGCCTTTTGGGCAATTTTAGCACCAATCGCATCAAATACTCCTGGAATAACTAGTGGTTTTTTACCTTTCAGCAATTGTCTAAACGTATTCAATGTAAGACATAGATAATGTGAATTATTTATGATTTAATCGATTTTGATCTCTTTTTCCTTTTTCTTATCTGTCTGCTTTTCCATCTTTCGAAGCTCAGATTCTAAGAATTTTTTGTATTTTGTAGTTTCTTCCTTTGTCATGTTTGATACATTTGAGCTCAACAATGCTCCCATAGAAAATATTCTTTCTAAAATATCCATGGCTACAAATCGTCCAACGTTACCTATTCTAAAGAGAACATCAAGTTGCTTTTTTACAATATCGTTTACCGAGTCAAGATCGTCTGCAGTGGATCTACCTTTACGAGTTATCTGATATTTACCAGATTTTGTTTCCTCAATTAATCCTTCGTCCAATAATCTGCCAAGAAGAGGGTAAATCAATCCTGGGGAAGGCTTCCACATCCCCTGACTTTGTTTTACGCCTGTATCAATTATCTCCTTTCCAGTATGTGGTGTCTTTTTTAATAGTTCTAAAATAAAATATCTCGAAAAACCTCTTGGAATTGAGCTTCCAACTCTTTGAAACCATTCCGAAATCATCACTAGTGATATCACTAGCGATATATATTAATGATTCTAAATATATTATTCAAAGTCGATCTTGTAGAATACATATTTATCCGAACTTTAGAGAGCCTAGTAGACTGTAAATGGTTGATTCTTTTGAATATGACTTGCTTATTGTTGGTTCTGGACTTGCAGGTCTAAGATCTGCAATTGCTGCAGCAAAAAAAAGCTTAAAGATTAAGATCGGAGTAATTTCTAAAGTTCAAGTCATGCGTTCACATTCTGTTTCAGCAGAAGGTGGAACCGCAGCAGTTCTATTCGAAGACGAAGGCGATACCATCGAGTCCCACATTTACGACACAATAAAAGGCAGTGATTTTTTAGCTGACCAAGACGTGGCAGAGAGACTTTGTCGCGAAATACCTCATGAAATCTATCAACTGGAACATTGGGGAATGCCTTGGTCAAGAAGAGAGGATGGACGACTTGGGCAACGAAACTTTGGAGGTTATAGCTATCCTAGAGCAACATATGCTTCAGACAAAGTTGGATTTTTTGAAATGCAAACACTATATGATACATGCCTAAAGTTTGATAATATTGAATTTCTAAATGAATGGTTTGCTACTTCAATTATTCATGATGGACAACGATTTTTGGGTATTACTGCAATCGAACTTTCTAGTGGAACATTCTATTCTATCAAAGCAAAGGCTTTGATTATAGCTGCAGGAGGTGCTGGAAGAATTTACAGCTATTCAACATATGCTTTTTCATCAACTCCAGATGGAATAGATATGGCATATCGAGCAGGTATGGCGCTTAAGGATATGGAGTTTGTACAATTTCATCCAACAGGAATCTTACCATCTGGAATTTTAATTACAGAAGGAGCTCGTGGTGAAGGCGGTTATCTTCTAAACAATGCAGGTGAGAGATTTATGAAAAAATATGCCCCAGGTAAAATGGAGCTTGCACCTCGTGATATTGTCTCTAGAGCAATGATGACTGAGATGAATGAAGGTCGTGGTTTTGATAACGAAACTGGTGTAAAGTGTATGAAATTGGATCTGAGACATTTGGGTGATTCTCTAATCAAAGAAAAATTAGGTGCGATTAGGGAAATTTCAATCAAGTTTTCAGGTATTGATCCTGCCAAAGAACCATTGGATGTGAGACCGGTTACCCATTATATGATGGGCGGAATTCATACAAATATCGACGGTGCTACCGAACTTGAGGGAGTTTGGGCTTCAGGTGAAGCTGCTTGCAATAGCGTACACGGTGCAAATAGACTAGGAGCAAATTCTACCTCTGAATGCATTGTCTGGGGAAAAATTACAGGTGAGCTAGCAGTAGATTATATTTTAAACAAGCAGCATATGACTCCTTTTCCATATTATCTTGTTGAAGCAGAAGAAAAAAGAATCTATGATGGAATATTTCGAGGAAATGGCGATGTAAATCCTTACGAAGTTAGACAACAATTGACAGATACATTAAACGATAAAGCATATGTCTATAGAAATGAGTCTGATATGGTGGCTGGATTAAAGAAAGTACGCGAATTAAAAAACAAAACTTGGAAACACGTTGATGATCGTGCTAAGGAATACAACACTAACTTTACAAATGTACTTGAGCTTGATTCTATGTTTAGGGTTGCCGAAGTCGTCCTTCTTGGCGCCATCCATAGAAAAGAATCTCGAGGTAGTCATGCAAGAACTGATTATCCAAAACGAGATGATACTAATTTCTTACATCACACCCTTGCTTATTATGATCCCAAGGAACCAATTATGAAAAAACATCCAGTTACAATTACAAATTACAAACCAGTGGAGAGAAAATACTAGATGGCCAACATAGATGAAAATAAAGAAGGCATTAAAGGAATGGCAAATCCCACTAGATATGGAATTGAAAGATTTGCTTATTTGTTAATGAGATTAACAGGACTAGGACTACTAGCATATTTTATAGCACACATTTACGAAACAAGTAACATCTTACGAGGAAAAGTAGGATGGCAAGAATTTTTAGCAATTACTCAAACCCCCGAGGGTCACATTATTTTAGCACTTGTAATTGGAATGAGTGTTTTTCATACTGTTAATGGTATCCGCGTAATGCTTGGTCATGGAGGTATTGGAGTTGGAAAACCAGCAAGACCAGACTATCCATACATTCCACAATCTCAAAATGCTAGGCACAAAATTGCAATTTACTCTTCAATTGTTCTTGCGGCGCTTGCAATGATGTATGGTCTTGCAGTAATGTTTGGTGAATAAAATGAGAGAAAGTATTATTATGAAAATTCATTATGGAACTGCTCTAGCTTCTGTTGCATTAGTAGCTGTACATATTTTATTTAGACTTACTCAAGGATTTGCAGAATCTCTTCAATACGAAAGTGTAATTGCAAACTATAAATTTTTACCATATGCTGGAATGTTAGAAGTAATCTTGATTTTACTTTCAATTCATGGCTTTAATGGTCTTAGAGTAATACTTTTGGAACTAAAACAAGGACCTACTTTTGAAAAATCTGTGACTTATGGCTGTATAGCTGCAATGGCATTAACTATCCTATATGGTTCAAGAACTATATTTATGACAAGTATGGGGATAGTTTAACATGTCATCTGAAGGATTACAAATATCTAAAGAAGAATCTGGAATAAGTGTTTCACCAACAAAAACTATTACACTTCGAATATCTCGTCATAACCCCAAAATAAATCCAAAATCAAAATTTGATGAATTTAAAATTCCATATCAAAAATGGACTACAGTTTTAGATGCCATATTAGAGGTGAAAAAACATTTAGACCATTCCGTTGCTGTACGTTATTCCTGTAGACAAGCTTCATGTGGTTCTTGTGGAATGAAAATTAATGGTAGGCCTGCATTAGCATGCTTTACTAAAATAAGTGATCTAAACTCTGATGTAATTACAATTGAACCAATGAATAATTTTCCAATAATTCGGGATTTAGCTGTAAGTTTTGAACGAATGTTTTCAACTCACAAGAAAATAAAGCCATACATTATCAACGAAGAATCAGAAATAGCTCCTGGGACAAAAGAATTCTTACAAACTCCAGAAGATGTAGAAAAATATATCCAGTTTTCAAGCTGCATAAAGTGTGGCTTGTGTAATTCAGCATGCCCTACTATGGCTACTGACTCTTCATTTGTTGGTCCACAGGCTTTAGCTCAGGCCTATCGGTATGTAGCAGATAATAGAGACAAAGGAAAAGATGAACGTCTTAAAATCATAGATGATTCTCACGGAATTTTTCGATGTCATTTTGCTGGCTCTTGTAGTCAAGTATGTCCTAAAGGAGTTGATCCTGCAATGGGGATTCAATTACTTCGAGGATATATGCTAGGTTTTCGAGATTAACTGCTAGGTTTTTTTGGGTTTGGGCTATTATTTACCTGATTGTTAATTTGCTCTGCCATAAAGTGATTTGAGACATTTACTTTAACATCATCTATGCCATCTATTTTCAAAAGATTGTCGTGAACGTCTTGGCATATCTTAAAACCAAATACAGCAGGACAGAAAGGACTAGTAAGATGTAAATCAATTCTAACCTGTGAATCATTGATATCTACTTCGTCAACTAATTCAAGATCAGTAATTGTTGTGTTAATTTCGGGATCTACGATTTTTGATAACTCATCAAAAATTTTTACTCGCAGCAGTTTAACATCTTGTGCCATGACCATAAAAAAACGTCTATTCTATATATAACCATTCTAAATCCTATGATAATGTATCGTTCACGAATGGGTAAAAACTTGGATGAAATCACTCTAAGTTATGTCTCGTCAATTTCTGATGACGCTGAAATTATTTTCTATGATATAGTTGGGAGCCAGGCACATAGCATAATGCTTTACGAAAATAAAATAATATCAAAAACCGAAGTAATTAAAATTCTCAAAGCCCTTGAAAAATTAAAAAAAGAAAAATTTGAAAAAAAATCTGATTTTGAAGACATTCATGAACTAATAGAATCACATGTGATCAAAAGTGCAGGTCTTGTTAGTGGAGGAAAGATGCATACTGCCCGTTCACGAAATGATCAAGTATCACTTGATATTCGCATGAAAATTCGTGATGACATCAATATCTTGTGTCAATGCTTGCTTGATACAATTGAAGCCCTTGTTTCATTAGCACAGGCACATCACAAAACGGTAATGCCTCTTTATACTCATTTACAACAGGCCCAAGTAGGTGTCTTTTCTCACTATCTTTTAGCTTATGCTGATGCTCTATTTAGGGACGTAGACCGACTTTACGTTACTTATGGAAGGGTTAATGAAAGTCCACTAGGAGCAGGCCCTATTGGAGGAACTAGTATTCCTATAGACCGACAAAGCACTGCAAAGATGCTTGGGTTTCATGGAATAGTTGAAAATTCTATAGACGCAACTAGTACAAGGGATTTTGTTGCAGAATATGTTTCGGCAGCTTCTATTCTTATGACAAATTTAAGTAGAATCTCTGAAGATTTTACCATATGGTCCACATCAGAATTTTCATTCATTGAGCTTTCAGATGAGTTTACATCTCCTTCAAGTGTAATGCCACAAAAGAAAAATCCGGATATTCTTGAGCTTACTAGGGGTAAGACAGCTCAAGTAATTGGGAATCTTATATCAATTCTAACTACAATCAAGGGCCTACCATCAGGATATAATCGAGATTTGCAACAAATAAAATCGTCAATTTGGTCAACATCAAAAATTTCCATTAGTGCACTATTAATCATAAAACTAATGCTCATGACCATTACCATCAATAAAGAAAAAATGAAAAAATCTACAGAAAGTGGATATCTAATTGCATTAGATTTGGCAGAAAAACTAGTTCAAAAAGGAATCCCATTTAGAACCGCTCACAAGGTTATAGGACAACTAGTTCAAATTGCAAGCATTTCAAAAAAACCATTATCAAAAATTACTCCATTAGAGATAAAAACTTCAGTTATAGGAACTAACATTGATTCTAATTTCCTGTTAAAATTAATCAATTCAACAACAATAGATTCATCTCTTAGGGATAGGACTTCTCAAGGATCTTCAGGAATTTTAGAACAAAAAAGAATGATTGTAGATCGTATGAAAAAAATAAAGATGTACAGGGAAGGCACAACCAAACGAGAAAACCAAGTAAAGACTTCATTTGAAAATCTTTCAAAAAAAGTTAAACTTTTAATAAAATAAGTGGGTCTGGTGTGATATTGAGCCCATCTTGGACCAATTTTCGACCCGTTTAGGAAGGAAAATTTCGCAGATTTTTTAATGCAAAATACTAATTGTAGTGCCCGTTATTTTTTCCACATGTTTTGCCATGTTTCTGTGAATTGTTTTAGTGCCTCCAAATAACTTTTTGAAGGATCAAATCCTGGCTTTGTCCAGAACTTTTCCCATTCTTTGTTAAATTGAATAATTGATTCGAGACCTGATGCTTTTAACATTTTTTGCCATTCAGTTCCAAATTGTTTTATTTGATCTACTCCAGATTCCATCCATGCCTTTTCCCATAATTCGGGCATGTTTTTTGGTAACTTCATATCAGGACCGAGTGTCTCCAATGCTTTGATATACATCACCATTGCTTCTTTACCTGCTTTTTGCCATAATTCGTATGCTAGTTTCCATTTTACTAATGTTGCAGTGTATTCTTTCCAGATCTTTTCAGACTGGTTAGATTTTTTATTTTGATTTATGACGGGTTTTTTAGTTTTTTTAGCCAGTAAATATTATAGTACATCCTCATATTAAAATGATGAATTGATTTTTCAAGTGATTTAGTGAAATGGAAAATTGATTATAAGTGATGTTTTACAAATAGAATGTATGAATCCACGTAGTGACGATGATTCTTTATTTTCTGCAGGAAAACCAAAGAAACTTCCGTGGTTTTTTATTCCTGTTATAATTGGTCTGGCTGCTTTGATTTTTCTCTTCAAATGGTTTTCTTAATTTTTCCTAGTAAAGATCATAACTCTTTTTCATAAAGTGTTTTAGCGAAATTGGAATTAAGAATTTTTAGGGTCTTGCCTTCTAATCTTAGACTTGCATTCACAAGTACATTCAGTACTAAGACATACATGATGAAGACCAGAACGACACGCAGAACATTCAACCATAAAGAAGTAAATGAAAACTATGAATTAAGAATTTTCAGACTTTCTAATGGGAGAACGTAGAGAGGTTCGTGGGATGAACTTTAGCTATTGTATGTTTAAGCGTACGTTCTGCAAATATTGTTACGTTATTATCTTACTTAAATAAATCTCAAAATTTAAATATTATGAATTAAGAATTTTATTCTTTGTTTGTTTCTTTGAACGAAAGTAAATTTTATTAAGTATTATCACGTAGTTGAATTATTGCCATAAGACGGCAAAGGCGATACAAAAATATCCCCCTTATGTCTAGTTTTATACTAGGCATTTAATTTTAATTAAGAATTTTTAAAAAAAAAGAAAAGTGACTAATTTTGTTTTAGTCGCTAGTACTGAATTGACCAGACATTCGGGTAATCCTGTAGAGATTACCCGAAAATATAGTTATAATAAATTGTATGAGTATTGATAGTATGCCAAAATTCTTGGATAGTCATCCTATGAAAGGAGCAAATCCCGAATCTTTAAAAAAATTACAGAATTTGCCAAAAGATGAATTTGGAGTAACACACGTAAACCTAATTTACAGTGAGAATGATGATAGGATGTACTGTTTTCTAGAAGCTCCAGACAAAGAAGCTGTTAAGAAACATCATGCAAAGTTAGGCTATACGTGTGATTATATCTTAGAAGTTAATTCCACTGCTGATGATTAATAGAAAGAATACCTTACTTAACTCTATATTCAATCGAAAAAAAATTGTAGATGAGTTCGAATCCGAGGGATTATTCCATTCTAATGCTAGGATTTTTTTTGGGTTCATTTCTTTTACCTGATTTGGGAATCATGTGTATAATTCGCGGTAATAAAAATGTAAAATCAATGATAGAACCATTGTTCTAGTATAGAAAAACATACTAAATGTTTTAAAGTATGACTTTTTGTATTATGTCCCTTTGAAACTAAGAGAGAGATATTTACTGTCCTAATCCCTCTGTTTCATTATTTCTGCACATATTCCTTTTGGGATAAACCGTTATTGATACCCACGTCTCAAAATTTGAAGTTGGAATTTATACAATTATTCGTCAACTCCATCATTCTATAAGTCAAGTACCTTTAATTAGCTTCAGTCTTGGAACATCTGTTTAGTACCGATGCCAAAAAAGTTGCTCGATCTATTATGCTGTCATGAACAATAAACTCATCTTGTGAACGATATTTGTGTCCTATTGGGCCAAAACCATCAAGTGTAGGAAGTTCATGAGGAACATTACTGATATCTGACGACATTAGTTGTGTATGAGGTTTTATTTTTATATCTACTAACTTTGCTACTTCATCTATTAATGCATAGAATTTTTTGCTAGCTTTACTTTCTTCAACAGTCTGTCTATTTCCAGAAAGATTAATTTCGACATCTAAGTTTGGTAGTCCCGGTTCTCGTTTTTTCATTATTTGTCTAATTTTGTCATCTAGCTCTTTTCCAAGGTTACTGGTTTTAAAATTGCAGTGTAGTGTTAAAGTGGCAAAATCAGGAGCGTATCCATATGTTCCCTTAGAAATTACAGAAGTTGTAAAAACGTTATAGTTTTTTTCATTTTTTGAAAGTTTTTCAATTGCATGAATTTTTTTTCCTAAAATTGGAATTATTCCATGTAGATCTACTGTATTTTTCCCCCTCATCGCTGAAAATCTTATTTGATAATCATTTCTTCCATAACATGAAGTAATAATTCCTCCATCAATACTGGCAGATTTTAATCCTATAACATATTTAGAAAGCTTTGCACATTCTTCAACAAAGTTTTTACTATATTTTCCACCAAGGCTGTCGTCACTAGTTAGAAAAATTCCGAGTTTTATCGGTTTTAGTTTTTTAGCAAATCGTAAAGCTTGGAGTGCACCTAACATCAATACCAAACCCCCCTTACTTTCGGCTATCCCTGAACCCTGAATTTGGGCATCGTCCTCATGATATGTAAGAAGGTCGTGTGGACCATAGTGTATATCCAAGTGTGAGATAATTAGGACATCGTTTTTTTCCTCTAAATGGTTTTTGAAATAACGAAGGTCACCAATTTCAAATTGCTTATGAATTTGTTCTGTAAAACCCAGATGCTTTAACCGTTTAGATATCATAGTTCCCAATTCATTTACATTGTCAATATTGAAAACGTGAGTATTCAGGTTTACAAATTCTGCCAATGTCTCTTTTAAACTCTGAAGATGACTTCTAAGATATGTTCTTGTATGAACCCGCAAGGGTTGTGATGGATCAATTTTAGTATCTGTTGGGTGTAAGGCCGAAGAAGAAGATCCAAAATATCTAATCGTTGCAACATCAAGAATTTTATTTATCAATGAATCATATGTGTAGCCTGCAGTTTTTGCTCCATAATAAAAGGAACCCCCTAAGCCAAGACTTGCCATTGAGTTTAATTCTAGTACGTAAAAGTTACCATCCTTATCCATTCTGTAATCTATACGAGTATAATCATTTAATCCAAGTTTGTTAAAGGCCTCAACACTGTAACGTTTTAGTTCATAAATTTTTTCTTTTGGAAGAGGAGCAGGGCATATTTTATCAATCCCGCCAGCTGTCACCTTATCTGTGATTGTTTGAATTTTATTTGGATCTCCTTTGAGATCAATTTCGACGATTGGAAGAACTTCAACATTAGAACCGTTACCAAGTAATCCTACTACAAACTCTCGACCAGGAATGAATTGTTCAACAAGAATATCTTGAGTGTATTTTTCAATTTGGTCTTTTACGGCTATACGCAAGTCATCCCAATTATCTACTACCTGCATCCCCATAGATGTTGATTCAAGTTTTGGTTTTACGATTACTGGAAAAACAAGATCGTCGAACTTATCATCCGGAGTGTGAAAAACCCAAAATCCGGGAGTTGGAATATTGTGCTTTTGCAAAACAATTTTTGTCATTACTTTATCTTGAACTATTGCGTGAGTTTCAGGTCCAGATCCTACATATGGAATTCCCAACATTTCCATCATTGCTGGAACATGAGTGTACCTATTCTGACCCTGAATACCATATGCCATGTTAAAGACCATGCCAGGTTTTTCACCTGCCATTACCTTTGGCATAAATTCACGTAATTCATCAATTATTAGCATGTCTCCTTCAATGACCTTGACATTATGGCCTCCTGCTTCTAAGGCTCTTGCTACCCGTTCCACTGCTTTTGTGCTATAGTGTTCCTTGGTTGGCATACCAAATAGATTGATTACATCATTAGGGTCAATTTTTTTTTCATTATAAATTAAAGCAACTTTCATGAAGAAAATTGGGTTTATAGTATTATTAATTCATTTTTAAATTCTATTTATTTTTAGTCTACAAATACATGGCAAGGTGATGAAGATAATATTAAATTATATTTTAGAATATTTTTTACAGACTATTACTTTATTTGTAGAATAAATTAACTCTGTTTCTTTTTCTGTTGCTTCACATTTAAAACATTCAGCGACTCACCATTCTTAATCAATTTCAATTAATCGAAAGTGATATTAAAATCATAGGTTTATCTAATATCAAAAAAAAATTATTGTGTTTCTGAGAAGAATAAATCAAGGGAATTTATAAACATTTTATTTAGCTCCTCTAACCTAGATTTTTCAACCGTCATTGTTTCTTTATTAAACCAAGGTTTTTCTAAATACATTTTACGATTCATCTCAATTTGAATCCACGGTATTGGTTTATTCCCATAGGTTTTTGTGATATATCCACCTTTGAATGGATTATTAAAAGCAATTTCTTCACTTTTAATAGAAAATGAATGTGAGATAGATTTTGCTAAAATTTTTAGCATCTCATTTGAGCTAGTTTGTTTATTCTGATTTGATAAGCAAAAAAGTGGACGGGGTTTTGAGTTTCCATCTGGTGAAATATTAGGAGCAATTGATGCCATAGAGTGACAATCAAGACCGACTTGCAAATTAAGTTCTCGAAGAGCTTTTTGGATTTCTCGATGATAGGGCTTGTAATATTTTTCAATTAATTGTTGTATTACAAGCAAGTCAGGTTCTTTTTGTTTTTGATAAATTGGCTTTTGATAACAAGTCATGCTTTTAATTAACCCATCAGGATTATTTGGGGGTAAATCTAGCAATGATCTATTCAAATCAACAAATGTTCTTGCAATTTCTCCAAAAATCACCTTTTCCACTTTGTTGCCAATATTGTAAATATCCACTACATAGGGATCAATATCATCAAAAAGATCACTGTCTGAGATGCATAGTCTGTTGATTAGCTCTGGTGGTTTTTTTAAACCACCATGTGGAATAGAAATTAGGATGGGAAGCGTATTCAAATTCCTTCTGCTGTTCCATCACGTCTAACTTCTGCAACACCGTGAAATACTTTCTTACTCTGACATTTCATGACGGCATGAATTGCCCCATGAAAATACGAGTATCTTTCTCTTGGATCTATTTTGTAATTTAATTTTTTTAAATAATCTACAACTTCTTGTTTAAACCCATCAATTTCAAGACTAATGGTACCCCCAACGGAACAATGAAACCGAGGCCGTTTGATTGCCTCACTCATAGGCAATTCACCATCAATTAACCTTGAGAGAAAGTGGCTAACTGATGAAAAAATCCTACTACTTCCTGGACTTCCCACTACCATCCATAGTTTATCCTTATGAAAAACCATGGCAGGTGAAACTGATGTCCATGGTATATTATTTGGTCTAACATAATAGGGATGATTAGGATTTTTGAAATTAAACGCATTCATATAGCTATTATATAAAAATCCTAAATTCTCAGCAGCAGCTTTTGAGCCATATAGCAATTCAATTGATTGAGTAATACCAATGGCGTTTCCTTCATCATCCATGACAGAAAGATGTGTTGTATCTGCTCCACCAAATTCATCATCAGTAAATGGTAATGTTTCATCCATCTTACTCTGAATGGATTCAGCAAGTTGTTTTGCAAAGTGTCTTTGAAGGTGAGTCTTGTCGTCAACTTGAAGATAGGTATGAGGATTAAAAGGTTTTAAAGTTCGATGTAAAAGTGCCTTTCTAAAAGTTTCAGCAACATAGTGATAAGACAAAGGTTTTCCACTTCTTAGAAACTTTGAAGGCATGTGATTTAACATCATTAGAACTAATAGCATAGTTCTCCCAGCAGCAGGTGGTGGCATAGCCCTGACCTCTACATCTCTGTAATGACGTTTAATTGGTTCTCTTTCAATTAATTCAGGAATTAATGCAAGGTCCTCTTCTCTTAGAAGACCTTTATTTTTTCGCATATCTTTGTCTATTTTCTTAGAAATTTCTCCATGGTAAAACGTTCGCCAACTATGTTCTGATATGTGACACAAAAGATGAGCCAAATCATCTTGAACAAATAAGTCACCTGGTTCATATGGAGTTTCTCCATTCTTTAAAAAATATTTTGCACCAGAATGAGATTTTACTTTCATAAAATTTTCCAACTCTTTTTTTTGAAGGCTATATTGTAGATTGGTTATCCTATATCCTCTTTTGGCAATTCTAATCGCAGGCTTAATTATAGTAGACCAATCCAATCGTCCATATTTTTCATTTAGATGACCGATAACAGCAAGAGTACTTGGAACCGTTGTGGCCTTGTAACCTAATACGCGATTAAATTTTTTTTTAAAAACTGAGGAATGAGCCAAAGAGGGAGCTCTGCTTGAACCATCAATGGCAATTGTTTTTCCCTCAAAATGAAGTAAAACCATTGACTGCCCACCAATTCCAGAGGCTTGAGGTTCACAAACTCCTAAAGCTAAAGCTGCTGCACAAGCTGCATCAATTGCATTCCCTCCTTTTTTCAACATGGTAATACCAGCCTGTGTTGCATCAGGAAATGCGGTTGCTACCATCCCATGTTTTGCACTCGAACATTTTTTATCCAGAGTGGGTTTGAATGATTTTTCTATTTTTGAAATATTCATATCATGTTAATCTTTTAGCATTAATTTAATTCCATACAATGAAAAATAATTATATTCAGATAATTCATCCTAGTAGAATAGGATCAGATATAGAGGGGTTATCTGCTACATACAATTGCAGGGGCAATTTACAAAATCGCTAAAATACTATTGACTAATAATTCATGTATTACCATTTCCCTCAGAAAATTCTTTTCCACAATGTGG
>JAQBHA010000098.1:0-6419 GCA_032128215.1 Nitrososphaerota archaeon
TTCTCCAATTGGTTCAGGTGCATCAACTGCAATTACTCCTTCTCCAGTAGTTACAAACATTGTTTGATAGCCTCCTCCAACTAGCCAGTAAATGCCATCAGCAATTTCTTTAACAAAATATCCTCCTTCTTCAATGATTGGGGCTTGAGATGTATAGTTCATAGTTTCTGGAAATACCCCCAGTCCTTCAGACATTGCAATTTCTTCTACAAATGTTTGACCATCAGAGTCTTTACATTGTCTTGGATAAGACTCCATAACTGGATTTCCTGCATCAATACATTCATCAAAGTTTGTAATTGTAATTTCTACTGGAACTTCTTCTGGAGTTTCTTCTACGACTGGAATTTCTTCAGTAATTTCTGCAACACCCATTGTTTCCCATTCAGCTGCTGTATCATCAAAGACACATGCATATCTTGAAACATTAGTTCGCAATACTAGGACATAGCCATCTCTGCACTCTGAATCAGCTGTAAGTTCAGAATAGCTACTTTGAAGAATAACTGTAAACAGTAATGGTGATAATACTAAAAGATACAGTATAGTTGTAAGTGATTTCAACGGAATTTGTTTAAAATTTGGGTTTTTTTAAGTATTACTCAGCTAAAGTGCTTTTTTGTGTCTAAAATAATCCCAATTGATACTACAGTCTTTGTTTATTGTAGGAAATATCCTTTATTTTTTCAATTTTTTTATAAAAAACTATTTGTTTAATTTGGATTTTGCAATCTGAGCAATGGCGTCTGCCATTTCTTTTGTTCCAGCATTACCACCAATATCATAGGTGACATATTTTCCCTCATTGATTACTTGTTCAGTTGCATCAAATATTGCATTTCTAATTTCTGGCTCGCCCAAGTATTCTACCATCCATGCACCTGATAGAATAGCTGCAGTTGGATTTACTTTGTTCATTCCCTTGTACTTTGGTGCACTGCCATGAGCTGGCTCAAACATTGCATACTTTTCTCCAAGGTTTGCAGAATACACACAACCAATGGAACCAACATTTCCAGATGCACACTCTGATATTATATCCATAAAGAGATTTGTGCTAACTAGGACAGTATTGTTGTACCTTTCTGGATTTTTTACTAGCTGCTGGGTCATATTATCAATATAATATTCCTCAATCTCTATTCCAGGATAGTTTTTTGCTGCTTGCTCTATTTCTCCCCAGAAAATTCCATCAGTTAGCTTTAGAATATTTCTCTTAGTGATTGCAACAATTTTTTTTATATTATGATCCTTTGCCCATTTAAAAGATGCATCTGCAATTCTTTTGCATCCCTTTTTAGTAGTTTTTCTAATTGCAATAGCAGAATCATCAGATGTTTTAAATTCAATTCCAGCATAGAGGCCTTCAGTTGCCTCTCTAAAACATACAAAGTCTAGTTTTTTATCAGGTGATAATCTATCATAGGTTTTAATCGGTCTAACATTTGCATATAGCTCAAACTTTTGTCTAGTGGAAACAGCTACACTTCTTGGCGCATCTGGCCTTGGAATAGTTGTAGTTGGGCCTTTATAGCATGCATCAGACTCTTCCATTATTTTTGCAGTTGCATCTGGAATGTATGTGGCACCGCCATGCTTTTCCCATTGCTCAGAACCTGCCTCGCAGCGAATTAGTTCTGATTGTACATTACATTCTTTGAAAACATGCATCATTGCATCAACTAGTTCAGGACCTGTTCCATCTCCGTTAATTACTGCAGCCTTTTTTGCCAATTTTCAAACTTGTCGATCTTTCGTATTTAATTCTAGTCTATTGCAGTCAAAATTGGAAAGATTTGACCGAATTGTGGCCAATTCACTTGCGAAATTGTGGCCAAGCGATGTTATTGTTACAAGTGAATTTTAGTGCCTGAAACCTTTTGAAGTTCCTCCAGGAATTTTTTATTGTCTTTAATTACGGCTTTTACCTCCTTGAATGTTTCTTTAGGGGTTTTTTCTGGATTATTTGGTTGTTTAGGATTTTCTTTGAATTTATTATGTTCTAAATTGGATTTGTGAAATTTTGTTGGGATATTTTTTAAGAGTCTGATTTTATCACCTGTTGCATTCCGAACTAAAGATAAAGCACGAATTTGTTCAATTGGCGTACGAGCTCGGGTAAATGCTTCCCAGGCTTTTCTTTGTAGAGATTCATAGGTGCAAATATCATTAACTATATCAGAAATAATATCAGACGTATAGATCTGTTCTAAATTATTTCCAGATTTTTCTCTTATTTCTTGTTTATACCTGCGTAATGTTCGTTCACTTATTTTGATTTTGTGATTATCATTTAGATTGTTAATAATTTCTTTATCGTCCATTCTGTGACCAATATAAAGCCGAATCTTTTCTATGATTCGTTCTTTTTCTTCACCTGTAAGATACTCTTTACTCATTTTGATTTCAAACTCCTAATTGCATCTATTTTGGTAATGATTCCACTGATTTGTCCTTCATCAGAAACTAGAATGCATTTTGCATCGTTTAACAAATCCAGGATTCTAGGTGTAATTTTCTGATTCCAATCTATTATAGGCGGTGCAATTTCAATTACGTCTTTTACTCTAACATTGGATAATGCCTTATTTCCATTTTCTTTTAAAAATTTTAGAATAGAGTGTTCAGTTACTAGTCCTACACAACCAGTAGAATCTAATACCGGAATCTGACTAAAATTTTTAGATTTCATTTCTTTAATTACATCTTCTACTAGATCATGTTTTTTAACAACAGTAAGATTTTTTATACAGATTTTTCCTGCAGTTATTAGTTTATCAATTCTTATTTCTGTTTGTTCTTCAAGTATATTAAAAATATTTACTAGATTTTCGTAACTTGGTGAAGCGTTTCCTTTCTCAATCATGTTTAACAATGATGGAGGAATGTCACACAATTTTGCAAATTCCTTTTGGTTAAAACCCAATTCTTCTCTTCTTTTTTTAATTTCTTTGAGTTCTGGAACTGTTGACATTAATTACATTTACATTAACTTATATATAAATATTCAATGGGGTATAATCTTGATTCAATTTAATTGAATTAATTCAGAAACAATTCAAATGTATTGGTGATTTAGATGATTGTATGAGTGGAGCAAGAGAAACAAATGATGAATTTGATGAGTTGGATAGAAAATTAAAAATTGAATGTGAGGATTTTATTGATACATTTTTTGATATAGCTAGGGTTAGTGATGATAAGCTTAGAGCCTGTAACATATTGGGATTAGCAAGAAATTTGATTCGAGATTATGAAAAAGATGGCACATTTGCAAATCTTCCCATATTCTTAGTAAATCTTTCAGATATTGTGAGGAAGGAAAATGGTTTATGAAGAGGTTTTCATAAAATCCAGAGCCTGTACTCACAGCTAATTTGATGATTAGTTAGCTAGATCTTCAAATGGTTTTGGGTATCTTGTATAGTGGGTTCATTGCTTTTTTGCATGGCCTTTTTACTCAATGCCAAATCCATAGACATTACCTGCTTTACGAATATGTTGTCTCTATTTAGTGCATATAGTGTTGTGTTACCATATTTTCTTTTTGGTATAATGATCTGTAGTTGTTCTAGGTCAGGCCATACCTTGTATAGAGTAGTCTTTGACATGCCTGCGCCTTCTAAAATCTCCTTTTTGGAATAGTCACTTTTATTATCTAAAAAAAAGTCAATTATTCTCAGGTTTGGAGTATCTCCAAGATACCGCATGAGTAAAGTTGTATCCATATTTGTCTATAGTAGATAAAAGGTATTTAAATATGGCTGCCAAAGGTACTATAAGTGAACATGTACGAATTCAGCGATGAGGAGATAATGGCAAGGCTCATTCACAAACTATACAGACGTGGGAACTGGGGTAAAAGTCATACCAGTTTTGAGAATCTAAAGAAGGGATTTAATCAAAGAAATCTAGGTAAAAAGGGTCTTAAAAGAGTGGACAAGATAGGCGAGAGGATGATTAAGGATGGACTATTACATCCAAAGTCTACAGGTTATGGGCTTGAGGTTAGTTTAGAGTTTACAAGAAAAGATGAACTTCTTGGAATAGTTAAGCGTGTTTTTTCAGATGAAGGGTATTTGTAGACAATCCAAAACTAAAGAAGCTGCACAAGAAATCAAGTGTACTTAGATAAACTAGTAACCAAATTAGATTATTTGAGATATCTTCTATACTCCTTGATGTATCTCTTTGCAAACCATTGGAGAAATATCCTTTCCTCTTTTTTTATTTGTGATCTTTCCAATGCGGTATAATAGCTGTTTCTTTTCTCATATGGAATATCAAGCATTGGATAATTTTTCCTGATTAGAATAAAGTTTGTAACAAGCCTTGCAATTCTACCGTTTCCGTCCCCAAATGGATGTATTGTTACAAATTTTAGGTGTGCTAAAGCAGCAAGTTCTATGGGATAGAGTTTTTTCTTGTTTTTGTGATACCACCTAAAAAACTCTGATAGCATTGGATAGACTTCGATATGGGAGGGAGGCAGGAACTTGCTACCACTTATTGCTACGGGGTATTTTCTTATCTTTCCAGCCATGTCTTGTTTTGTAAGTTGGAAAAGATCCCAGTGCCAATCTAGTATCATCTGCAACGATAATTCTTTTTTTGATTTTAGAATTTCATAGAATAGATCCCTGTGGGCTTGGGCTTCTTGCACATCTCGCATCAGTTTACTTTTTGGTGTGATATCTTTTTCCAAAAGATCTGCAGTTTCTCTTCTTGTTAGAGTAGAGCCTTCTATCTTTTGAGTATCATATGTGAATCTTGTAACAAAGTACTGTAGCTGTTTTTCTTTGACAGACTTGGGCACTGTTCTCTGTTCTTTGGAGAATCTCTGTTTGATTCTGTCAATGTCAATGTACCACTTTTCTCTGTAGATTCTGTCAAGAAAGTTCTTTTTTATCTTCTCAATGTTGGCTGGAATTTTTCTTCCAAGATAGATCTCTTTTTTCTGTACCTTCTTGCCTTCCCTTGTACTATGCTCAAGATAATAGTAGGTTTTTCCCTTGAGCGTCTTTTTCTTTAGCGTTACCATGATATTAGTTACCCCTACATATTTATAGTATTTTCGGTTTTATTGAAAATGTAGGGGTATCAAAAAACTCTGCTAGATGAAAAATCTCCTATTTGGTAGTCTTTCTAATTGCGATTGCAGAGAAAAATCTAATTATTTTTGTAATTCTTCAAAGGAATTTTTAAAACAATTTGGGTTTGCTTTGAGTTGGGACTCTACAATTGATTTTGAAAATTTGTGTATATTCATCATGTGTTTTGGAATATCATCGCATTTTTCTTTACAGGTCCTACACATGTACTTCATATCTTATCCTAATGCCTTGCCTATACAATCTTTAGCTTTATTCTATGAGAATGGCTGGTCAAATAATACTCCATTTGAAATTATGATGCCTCTAGTACTATCTGGAAAAGGTTTTGGATTGTTTGTAGTTTCTAGAAAAGTCTGAAAATTCTTAATTATTGGTTCAAAAAGAAAGATTAACCCAAAGTCAATTTTTTGCAATTCAAAAGACGCCAGATGATAAAAAAAGGGGTTAAACCTTAGCTCTAATCAATGAAAAGGAAAATTCCAGTTATCTGGATTGTACTAGTAGGATTAATGTCTTCAATTACATTAGGAGTTTTGCTTGAAGAACCAAAAACATCTGATTCTACATTTGTTTTTGCAAGTGCACACGAGCACGCATCAATTTTTGTTAAGATTTTTGGTGAGGAGTTTGATCTTACAAAACCAGAGTTTCAACTACAAAGTAGTTTTATTCATTTAGAAAACTCTGATGGCTATGTTATTCACAGACACTCAAAAGACGTAACAATTGGATACCTTTTTGAAACTCTAAATTTTGGGCTTTATTCAGATTGCATTGTCTTTCCTGATGGAGCAAAGTTTTGTTCAAATGAGGACTATGCACTCAAGTTTTACATTAATGGAAAAAAGGTTGATGATTTAAGAGATTATATAATATTTGAAGGCGATTTAATTTTAATTTCATATGGCGCAGAAAGTCAGGAGAAAGTTTTAGAACAACTTGCAGAACTAAAATCTAGAGGCTTTCCTTTTCAATTAAGAGAAAAAAATGATAATTATTTATCTAGAGTTTGATTCCTGTACTATCTGTTCTAGGAATTGGATTGTTTGTAGTTTCTAGAAAGTCTGAAAACTCTTAATCCTGATCTTAAATGATTAGACCTCATTTAATGTAAGAAATGATTTACAAACATAATTTAATTACTCTATTCTAATTTTTGGGAATCAATGAGTAAAGCAATTCTTTTAGGAGTAGTTCTAGGAGCTATTCTTCTTACTGGATTGTCCGTAAACGACGCATTTGCAGCAGCATACATAAAATTTGATGGAGTAGATGGGGAGTCAACCGATAGAGAACACAAAGGTT
>JAQBHA010000099.1:0-32293 GCA_032128215.1 Nitrososphaerota archaeon
CCTTGGATGAGCTTCTCCAATTACCAGGTGTTGGAAGAAAGACTGCAAACTGTGTTCTAGTTTATGCATTTGACAAGCCTGCAATTCCTGTTGATATTCATGTTCATAGAATTTCAAATAGACTTGGACTTGTTAATACAAAGAATCCAGAGGATACAGAATTTGAATTAATGAAAAAGATACCAAAAAAATATTGGCTTGAAATTAATGATACTTTTGTTATGTACGGCCAAAATATTTGTAAGCCCATATCACCACAATGTACAGTTTGTAAAATCCAAAATTATTGCAAATATTATAAAACTAAGTACGCTTCTTAGTAACCAGTAAGACTGCAATTATTATTCCCATTCCACCTGCTAGAAAGAATGGAAAAAAAGCGTACTGATTTTTAGTAGGATCTCCTGACATGAATTCCATTTTAAGACTACCAGAATTAATTGCTGGAGGTTCAGTTGAGCCCTCCTTTCCAAAAACGGAATATGATCCAATCTGAAAAGATCCAATATCTAAATTTGTAAGAACTATCCTTTCACCATTATTTACTGTCAAGCCTGCATTCTCAGTATATGCCATAATTTGATTTGATGTTTGAATCCATCCTCGTTCAAATTTACTATGGACTACTACGTATCCAGTATCATCAGGAATTTGTACAGCTAACCAAAATTTTTCCACGGGTGGACTGCCCATACCAATTTCAATAAACTTTTCAGGATTTACTAAATCATAAAATCTAATGATTGCGTTACCGTTTGGGTTAGCATAGGTTAGATTATTTTTTATTGTTATTTGCCAGCTAATTGCATGTGGACTATCTAGATTCATAATTACTGAATCACGTGAGACTGTGTTAAAATCATCTGGAAGAATTTCAATTGTTTCTAAAACTAAGGAGGGGTTTTGTTGAGCATAAGCCGGAACAAGAAGAATTGAAAAAAATGTAAAGAAAGCTAGAATGTACTTCACAATGAAGCTCAATATAGCACGAATAAAAATCTAGTCGACAAAAGGTTTGTTGTAATCCATAATAATTTTAGAAACTTCTGGTCTAAGAATATATTCTGATGGTGATTTACCTTCCTGAATCATTGTTCTAAGTTTTGTCCCGCTAAGCTCTTCCCTTGATTCAACATCATGAGGACAAACTCTGTCATTTGTAAAATTAAGACATTTCTTGCAATAAAAAAATGCAGGAAAAAAAATTGGTGTAATTTCTAAATCAGTGTAATCATCAAATATTTTTTGGGCAGCAAATGGATCATAGTAATTACCAACTCCTGCATGATCTCTTCCAATAATGATATGTGTACAACCATAATTTTGTCTCATTATTCCATGATGTATTGCTTCTTTGGGACCTGCGTATCTCATTTCAGTATGCAGAGTGGCAAGCTGACATCTGTTTTTGGGGTAATAATGCTCTATGAGAGTTTCATAGCATTTTATTATGACCTCGTCAACAAAATCACCTGGCTTTTTTTTCCCTATCAAAGGGTTTACAAAAACACCATCAAGTGTAGTCAGTGAGGTTTTTTGGAGCATTTCGTGAGCAACATGTGGGGGATTTCTAGTTTGAAAAGCTACAATAGTTTTCCAGCCCGCTTTTTGAAATTCTTCTCTAGTTTGTATTGGAGTTTTTCTATATTTTCTTATTACACTTTCTTTAGGTCTTTTTATAAAGTCAATTTTTCCACCTACTAGAGTGTCCTTCATTGTGATGGTTCTTGCAACCCCCGGATGTTTTGGATCTGTAGTTCCATAAACTCCCTTAATGGTTTTTTCTTTATCATAATGATATGTTTCTTCTACGTTTAAAATTGCAAATCCATCTGATCCAGCATTTTTTAAAAGAACATCACCTGCATCTTTCATTTTTTTAGCAGTAGATTCATCAACATCTAGGATGATTGGAATTGTCCAAGGTATGTCATTTGATAGTCTTCCTCTATTAGTAACTGTTTCAAAATCTTGTTGACCTAAAAATCCCTCTAATGGACTAAATATTCCATCTGCAATGTTTTCAACATCATCAGCAAGATCATCGCTAATTGAAATCGAAAATAATCCATTATGGTCTTTTTTTGATATTCTATTTACTAATTTGCCACCATGTGGTTTAGTTATTCCAAAGCTTTGGGACAAGGTATCTATTTTTTATGATCCATATGTAAACCACATTCTCTTTCGGAATCTTGTTCCCACCACCAACGGCCTGCTCGTAGATCTTCCCCAGGTTTTACGGCTCTTGTGCATGGCTCACAGCCAATGCTTGGAAAACCTTTGTCATGCAATTTATTATATGGGATATTATTAGATTTAATGTAATCCCAGGTTTGATCCCAAGTCCAGTCGATAATTGGGTTTAATTTTATCATACCATTATGTTGTTCATCAATTTCAATTTTGGCTGCAGTTCCCCTATTTTGAGTTTGATCACTACGAAGGCCAGTAATCCAACCATCAAGTGTAGATAACATTTTGTTAAGTGGATGTACCTTTCGAATACCACAACATAACTTTCTGTTTCCAGGACTATCATAGAAAAGATTCATTCCATTAACATTAACCATCTCAATAACTTCTGTGGCGTCTGGGAATGTAATTTCAATGTCAGTATTGTATTTTTTACGGATTTCATCCATTACATCATATGTCTCTTGATTTAGTCTTCCAGTATCAAGAGTAAATATTCTGGCTTTAGGATTTATTTTCATTAACATATCGATAACTACCACATCTTCTGCTCCAAAACTAGAGGCTAAAGCTAATTTAGGATGTAAATTTTCTAAACCCCATTTTAGAATCTCTTCACAGGTTTTTAGTTTATTATTAAGATCTGTTATTTGCTCTAATGTAAATTTATTCACATTTAATGAAGATTTAGGTTGTTTTATAATCATTACGAGATCTTATCATAGAAAATCATTCTAAAATTATAAACCTCGTTAGATAACAAAAAGAGATGAGTGATAACGCTTCAGTAGTAATTTTCCCAGCAATATTTACGCATAATAAGCTAGATTTACTTGTAGCAAATATTAAAAAAATTCTTGAAATACAGAATCAGAAATTTCAAAAAATAAGAAAAGATAATTCGGTTATTGTAGTTGATGCAAATGATCCAGTTTTTGCTTCATCAGCAATAAATTTACTTTTTGGAATAGAAAGAATTGCAATTGCTAAACAAGTGAAAAATGAATATGATGTTGTCGTTTCAGCAATTACAAAAATTGGTTCTAATCTGTTGCTAAAAGGAGATCGATTTTATATTAAAGTTGAAGGTGAAGCAAAAGGCTATCTTCCTAAAGACGTGGAAATTAGTGCAACGTCTTCACTAATAGAAAAAAATATCAAGATTGGAGCTAAACCTGGAACAGAAGACAAGTATGATAAACTACTCTATACTTACTTGACTAAATCAACTGCCTATGTATGTATTTTCACCGATAAAGGACATGGAGGAATACCAAATAATTCTCAAAACGAAAAGTTAGTTTGTTGTATTTATGATGAATTATCAGCGGTTTCTTGTTTAGAGACTATCAGAGAAGGATTTGATGTAAAAATTCTTGTATGTTTCCATAAAGAATCTGATTTACTTAATTTAGTAAAGATTGTAAATAATTTAATTCCTCGTACCCTTAAATCAAAGATTGAGTTAGAGTTTTTTCAAATTTTAATTAAGGGAACTAGTGCTCAAAATTATCTGTTATTAGTGGAAACGGTGACTGAACTTATTTTGTCGGTCACTCTCTTAAATAAATTAAAAAGAGTTTCTTTAGCAGTTTCTCCTATAGTATTCCCCCAGTCTTTTATAGATAAAATTTGCAGTAGAGTTTATCAAAAAAATATTATCCCACATATTCCACTTTCAGGGATTGATGAAAGTATTCTTGCTTGTGCCAAAGAAATCGGGTTAGAAAAATACTTGCCACGAATAGAAAGGTTAGGGAAAATGAAGTTTAATTCAGGTATTGGAAACAAAAATAACGCACAAAAAATTGCCCAGCAGATGCTTAAAACAAAAAGAGTTGTCACTATTACTGTAGGCCCAAATAATGTTCATGATATTCTTGATGGATTAGAATCAAATCATTGAAAATTTAAACACCATCGTTTGATTTGAGTATGTGAAAAAAATAGGAGAATTCATCTATCCTTGGGGAAGTGGTCATTTTTCAAGAATGATGAAATTAAACAATCAGCTTACTGAATATATCAAAGAAGAATTTGAAATTCATTATTCTAGTAAAGCAGAAATTTATCAAAAATTACTAGATAAATTTCCATCACAACGTCACTTTATTCATGAAATATTGATGCCGACTCCTATTGATGGAAAGATGGGTCCCAGTGTTACCTTGTCTATGCTAAACCTTCTTTTACCTATTTCAAAAAATCCTCCTTTACTAAAACAGATTTCAAATTATCTTAAAGAAGAAAGAAAACTCTACGACAAGGAAAAGTTTGATCTCGTTATAAATGATGGAGATATGGGTTCAAATGTTTTAGCAAAAAATCGTGGGATTACAAGTCTTTTTGTAACAAATCAATTCCGTCCAAAACTTTGGAAATCTAGGTTCTATTTTTATCCATCATTAATTTTTATATCGAAACAAATTGCTAAGGCATCAAAAATTATCGTCGCTGACTCTCCTCCTCCATATACTATATGTGAATATAACCTAAACTTTTCAGATAAAATAAAAGAAAAGGTTACTTATGTCGGGCATTTTGCAACAAATAAAGTATTAAAGAATAAACCTACAACAAATCTAGAAAAATTAATTCAAGATAATGAATTTGGTTACTGGATGCGTACAGGAAACAGATCAACTAATGACGTAACGGGAGAAAAATATGAAGAAGTTTTTCATGATATAAAAATTAAAAATAAGAAAAGAATAATCTCTCATGCTAGAAATGATTCATCTATTGATAAAGTGTTAGGAAATGATGGTAAAAAATATTCTATCTTAGAAGCTATAGAAAAAAAAATTGATTGGGTTCAGATTGATATTGGTTTTTTGAGCGAAACTGAAAAACAAACAGTATTACAATTATGTAAATATGCTGTAATAAATGGTTCACATACAGTAATGGGTGAGATTCTAGGAGTTAATTCAAAACCAATAATTGGGATTCCCGTATATGATGAACATACCAATAATTTGAAATGGGCAGAAGAAAAAAACTTGGGTATTTTAGCTCAAAACAAAGGTAAGGTAATAGATGCAATAAGTAAAATCACAAATAATTACAACAAGTTTCAAGAAAAACTCGAAGATTTTTCTAAAAATTTTACAGCAAATGGAGCAGAAACCACAGCAAAAATAGTACGTGATGTGCTAGAGAAGAAGATATAATAATATTTTCTAATAATAAATTATGAGCTGGTACGCGGTATGTTCGATGGGCGAACTGACCGAAAGGGATGACGATATAATCCGCGTACCAGAAAGTATTCTAAAGTCGATTTCTATGAAATGTGGCAACGCTTTTATTGAAAATTTTGGGAAGACAATCATTGCCGGATTGCCCTGAATGTGTTGCGAAAAAAAAGAAAGCCATATTTGCAAAACAAGCAGCCTCAGGAGAAACTGAAACTCCGATGGAAAGTGAAATGCCAGTTGAAGGGGAATTTCCAATGAAGTTTGATATTTCCACTAAACACTTTATCTGTAAAAAATGTGGATTATATGCAACAAGAGAACAAATTAGTGATATTAGAGATAGACTCAATCGGCGGGAATCTACTCGTGAAGATAGACAGTATGACTATTTGGATTGGTGGCAAAAAAGTAAGAAAGACAAACAACAGATATAGAGGTTAAGTGATTATGGTAAAAAAAAAAGAAGATATTCCAAAGTGGGTTACAGATGAAATTCAAAATGCTAATTTTCAAAAACCAAAGGAAGAAATTAAAACAGGCTACATACTTGAGATTTACGAAAATGATGGTAAATTAGATGCACAATTATACGAACCAGTAGAAGATGGTAGACATATTGTTACTTTAGATTTACCAAAAAATATCAAAACTACAGAATTAGAACGAGGTCTAGTCTACGAATTTACTTTTGAATCATTAAAGGCTCCATTAAGTAAAAAAGTAGTTGAATTTCTAAAAAAAGAAAAAGAAATTGATATGGATGCAGTATATCAATTTAATTTAAAAAAGATGGAACTTCTAGATGTTAATTCTGAAGAATCAATGGAAGAAATTGAAGAGTGATCTATCTATTTTGATTTATCTTTAGATCCCAAGTATTTTCGAAATGTTGAACCAATGATTGGATTAATTAGATATGGAAAAGTTTGTTTGGTCCATACAGCGCATCTTACTACTGCAGGTACAATTATTTCAAGTCTTGATGAGTTAGCTGCTCTAAGTATTGCTTTTGCAACAGTTTCAGCACTTAATGATGTGGGTGAAAACTTTGGCATTGATTCAAAGGAAGAATGATCAAAGAAGTTGGTCCTAACCATAATTGGACTTACCACAGTAACACGTACTTTGGTTTTGTTAAGTTCATGTTGTAAACCTTCAGAAAACCCAAGCATTGCAAATTTTGAAGCAGAATAAGAGGCTAAACCAGGTAAACCAAAACTTGCAGCTACAGATGCAACATTGATAATGTGTCCAAAATTTTGCTCAATCATTTTGGAAAGAAAATTTTTTATGCAATATATCATTCCGAAGTAATTTGTGGCCATTTGAGATTCTATCTGTTCTATATCCAAGTCTGACACATTTCCATAAATTGCAAAACCAGCGTTATTTACAAGAATATCTATTCTCCCAAATTTTTCAAGTACCTTTTTAGCCATATCCTTTACCTGAAATTTGTTTGAGACATCACAGGGACAGCTAAGGGTTAGAATATTGTATTTGAAGAGTTTTTTTTCTAATTCAAATAATTTTTCTTTTCTTCTTCCAACTAGAATTACATTAGATCCTTTTTTAGCAAATTCAATTGCAGAAGCTTCTCCAATACCACTTGAGGCACCAGTAATTACTACAACTTTATTTTTGAATTTCACATTTCGATGAACCTATTTTAATGATAAAGCGGTTTCTATGAATTATTAGGTTTAGTATATTTACTCAAAGCTAATTTCACTAGTAATAACCAAGTAACTACTATTGGGACGTAATATGTTGCTATTCGCCAACCAATCACTGCAGACCAGTCTATACCTTCTTGTGGAATTTCAAAATTAAATGGATCTAAATTGTTCAGATATGCTACAATACCAAACTCCGCTAATCCAGACCCTCCTACAGTTATTGGCAAGTTTCCAATGGCATTTGCACCCATCACTGCCATTACAGAATCAAACAGATCAATAATATATCCTGTCTCATTTGCAATTATCATAAACGATACACCATAAAAAACCCACGAAACAAGTGAAAGAATGAAACCGTTAGTAAATACCTTCATTGATTCTTTTGTTCTTAAATTCTTTCTACTCATTGAACAAACTTCTTCCATCCATTGGTTTGTTTGATCAATAATGTGTCTACCTTTTTCTTTTCCAAATTTTTTTGTAAGATTTGAAATTACATTTGGTACTTGAAAGGTTTTCTTCGAGGAAAGGAAGAATAGGATCATCCAAAGAGTAGTTACAAAAATACTTGTAGTAAGAATTATAGCTGCTACTACAATTGCACCATTCATTAAAGCAAGAATACCTGCCATAATTGCTAATAATCCTGCAGCAAATACCTCAGTAACAATATCCAAAATTGCAACCCAGGAGGATTTTGATGTGGGTATTCCTTTCTTATGTAACCAGTATATTACAATAAATTCTGCACCAACAAACATAGGAGTTGTAAATTTAATGAACTCACTTCCCATTCTTACCCCAACTAATTTTGGAATGCTATCAACATGACCAAGATACCTTCTTGTAATATATGCAAATTTGACACCTTGAAGAATAAGTTTTATCATCATCGCACCTACAGCAGCCAAAAATGGTAAAATTCCAATTGCAAAAACATCTTCAGGTTTGATCTCAAATTGGATAGCAATTATGATAATGGGGATCATGCTGCCAAGAATAGCAATAATTCGCCAATTCATTCAATGATTTTCTGATGGATTCAAATATAAGCGAATCAAAAAAAAATAGACCGAAAAGGTTGAAAATTATTTTTGTAACTGGTACTGCAGGAGCTGGAAAATCTCTACTGGTGTCTAAAATTTACGATTATTACACAAGTAATGGAGCTTTTGCATCGATACTAAATTTAGATCCAGGTGTAGAAAACTTACCTTATTCTTGTGATATTGATGTCAGAGATCATGTTGATATTGTTTCTATTATGAAACAATATGATCTAGGACCAAATGGAGCATTAATAATGGCAAATGATCTAATTGCATCTAAAATTGATATTTTACAAGATGAAGTAAGTAAAGTAAATCCTGATTATTTGATTGTAGATACTCCAGGTCAAATTGAATTATTTGCTTTTAGAACAAGTGGACCTTTTCTTGTACAAAATTTAGATGCAGAAGAAAAAGTAAATATTTTTTTGTATGATGGTTCACTAATTACCTCAGCAGTAAATTTTGTTTCAATAGCTCTTCTGGCTACTTCAATAAAATTACGACTAGGTATTTCAACGGTTAACGTCATTACAAAAACGGATCTTATTAGTTCAAAAATGAAAGAAATTCTGCAATGGTCTACTAATCTCAAATCACTTGAGACTGCAATTTTAAATGAATCAGATGGTGAAACCTATACTCTCATAACCAACATTTTAAGAAGTCTCAATTTTGGTGGATTTGCGCAAGGACTATTTCCCATATCAAGTGTTACAGGTGAAGGAATGATTAATTTACAAAGTGCATTAAGCAGAATCATTAACTTGGGTGAAGAGGTAGAAGACTAGTGGCTAAAAGTGTAACAGTTCGAGCTCCCTCATCCACTGCGAATTTAGGTCCAGGGTTTGATGTTTTTGGACTTGCTTTGGATGCATTTTTTGATGAGGTAAAAATTACAAAGAAAGGAAAAGGAATTAAAATTGTAACATCTGATTCCATTCCAACCAGTATTCAAAAAAATACTGCAGGTCTAGTAGCAAAAAACATGATACAGAAATTTAAAATTAAAGATGGAATTGAAATTAAAATCAAAAAGGGTGTACCTGCTGGATTTGGGATGGGAAGTAGTGCAGCGTCTGCTGCAGCAACTGCAGTGGCAATTAACAAATTATTCAAGCTTAATCTTGATTCAAATTCACTAATTGAATTTGCTGGAATAGGCGAAAAAGCAAGTGCTGGAACAATCCATTATGATAATGTAGCTGCATCAGTACTTGGGGGATTTGTGATAGTAAGGAAAAATCCTCTAGATATTATTAAGATTGATCCGCCTGTAGATCTTGCATTATGTGTAGCTATTCCAAAACTTAGCATGCCTGCAAAAAAAACCAAAGTATCAAGAAGTGTGATCCCATCAAAAATCACGATTTCTGATAGTGTTCTTAATTTGGCAAATGCAGCAGCTATTGTGGTAGGATTTATGAAAAAAGATTCAACCCTTATCGGAAAATCAATTATAGATGTTATTGTGGAGCCGTCTAGGCAACATATGATTCCAGGATTTAGTAAAGTAAAAAAATATGCTCTAAATGCGGGAGCTCTAGGGGTGACCATTAGTGGAGCTGGACCTTCAGTAATTGCATTTGCCAGGAAATCATCTAATCTTAAAAAGATTTCAGTGGCAATGACAAAAGGTTTTGCAACGGCAAATAAAAAATGCGATATTGTAATTTGTAGACCAACTAAAGGAGTTACCGTTATTAAAAATTAAATTAGTAATAATTGATTGTGAGAAACTTTGAAAAAAGCTGTTGTAGTTTTTAGTGGTGGTATTGATTCTGTTTGTACTTGTACATATTTAAAATCTAAATACGAACTTTATGGTATTTCTTTTTCATATGGTCAGAGAGCAAATAAAGAAATAAAGATGGCAAAAATGTTTTCAAAAATTCTCGGTTTAAAAGAACATAAAATTATAGACATTAGCTTCATGAAAAATCTATACGGAGAAACAAATGTTCTTACTAGTTCAAAAGATATAATTCCTCATAAATTTGATTATTCCATCGTAGTCCCCATTAGAAACGCAATCTTTCTATCAATTGCAACAGCATGGGCTTTTACATTAAATGCATCACTAGTTGCATATGGTGCACATAAAGACGATAAAAATTATCCTGACTGTAGACCAAGTTTTTCAAAAAAGATAGAAAAAGCTCTCAATGAAGGAGAATTGGATGGAATAAAGTTAGGAATTAGAAAAAAAATAGAGATATGGTCACCATTTAGAGGTGGATTAACCAAAAGTGAATTGCTAAAAAAAGGTTACGGGGTTTTGGGTGATAAAATTTTCAATGCTTGGAGTTGTTATGATAATAAAAAATTACATTGTGGAATTTGCGAATCATGTAATAATCGTAAAGCCGCTTTTCTTAATGCAAAACTTAATGATAAAACAAAATACTTGTGTTAATATCGAATTTTTTTTATTAAGACTAGAAATTTTTATCTGTGGCCTCCCAAGATTGGTTTTTTTAGAATAAAGCCTCTAATGATAATGTACCAACCCCCAAAGATTGCAGTTAAGAGACCAAAAAAAACCCAATTTTGCATTGTTTCTTCAAGACCTACAAAAATTCCCATTATTTGTCTTGATACCAAAGCCGAAACAGCTAAAACGATGGCAAATTCAATGACAAACCAAATCCAATGAGGAAGGGATTCAGTAGGGATGTAAATATTATCGTGAGTTACCATTAATTGGTATTTTTAATTTTGATTATTTATCTTTTCATGAGATCTTAGAGACAAAATCAGAGGTGTTTTTTCTAATCATCTCTACGATCTCTTGTCTGTCTTCTTTCTTTTCATATACTCCTCTAAATGCAGCTGAGGTCATGGTCGCATCATTTCGTACACCTCTCATTTTCATGCATAGATGTTGGGCTTCTGCCATTACAATGACTCCTTTAACACCTTGGGCATAAAGTTCGTCAGCAATATTCTTTGTTAGTCGTTCTTGAATTTGCAGTCGCTTTGAATATTTTTCAACTAGTCTAACTAATTTTGAAATTCCAAAGACTCGACCATTAGGAGAATAAGCTATGTGAACTTTACCAAAAAAAGGTAACATGTGATGTTCGCACATAGAATAAAACTGAATATCCTTTGCAATTACAACATCTGAATCTTCTGAAAACTGTATTGAAAGTTGAGAATCAGTATCATATCCACTAAAAATTTCTTTATACATATCAGCAATTCGTTCCGGAGTTTTACATAATCCTTCCCGAGTAGGATCTTCGCCTAATTCGATGATTAGTTCTCTAATCAGTTTTTGTACTCTCTCTTTATCCATGTGTACAAAAAGAAGGAATCGTTCTCATATTTGAAAGTTTTACCTAAATTTTCATATTGCCACTAGTTTATCATGGTGCACCAATGAATTTGTGTAGTTGAGGGATAACTCTTACCTCATTATAAAAAGGAAAAACAAGATCATATAATGTCAATAGCTTTTCCAAACTTGGCTCAGCAATACCATAAGTAGGTTGAATAATAAATCCCGCAAGGTTGTCTTTTGAAACTATGTTAAAGATTCTACCAAGTAATTCTTTGAAATTTTCTAATTCAGTTTTTGAACTAACTACGATTTTGATGTAAGTAGTCTTTTTTGATGTCACTGAATCTTTTAGGCATTCTAGAGCATTCTCAATTAATTTTGAATAATGTTTTGAATCAACGAATTTAGCATCTGGAGTCTTAAATTCAATTTTAATATAATCAATAAATGGAAGTACTTTAGAAAATTTTTCTGAATCATAACAAGATGATTCAAGATAGGTTGGAATATTCTTAGATTTCACATATTTTGCCATTTCTATGACGCCTTCAGATTGAATGAGAGGTTCTCCTCCTGTAAAGTTCACTTTGTAAGTGTTATCTTCTAATTTTTTATTGATCAAATTACATGCTTCTTGCATAGAGTATTCGTTACCTGAATCCATTGGAAGGGAATCTAATGTATCACAGTAAAAACAAGTAAATGGACATCCAGCTAATCTAACAAAAAGAGTTTTTGTTCCGTATAGAATCCCCTCACCTTCTACAGACGTGAATACTTCAAATAATCTAATTTTCAAGTGGATGAACTAATTCAAGTTGATATTTAATCGATGATGTTTGATAGAAATTAGAAAGAATTTTTTTATTGTAATACAGGCTCTTTTGTGTAAAATAGTCCCGCAATAAAGAATACCACTCCCAAAATTCCAATTAGACTCCCAACAAATTCTACAGTTTCGCCTAATTCTACTTCGGCAGGGGCCCACAATAATGCAATCAAGGCACCCACAATTATCATAGGAATTCCTACTCCCACAGTAATTTGTTTTGAAGTCATGTAACCAGACTTCATCTTGAAAATGTATATGAATTTATTGAATGGTATTTTGGATTCTCTTGATAATTTGTTCTATACTCGTAATAATTTTCAAAGATTCATTAGGTGAATCATCTACTTGATTCTTTGCGTTTTCTAATAATGATAGTGCGTTATCTAACCATCGTTTAGCGGCAGCATTTTCCCCAATTTCTTCAGATAGATTGTTTATTGTATTTTCTAATCTCTGAATGTAAATCTTGATTCTCTCAGTTTTTGAATCAGCAAGAGACGAAGATGAAACTGCTTCGATGGCAGTTTTTGCTACATCCATTTGGCTTATGGAATATTCAATTTCATTAATTAAATCATTAAGGGAGTTTAATGCTAATAATGCCTCATTATAACTTCCTTCAGAAATGAGACCCGTTAGATCCGAAAACATATCTTTTGCTTTACCTAATTCTGGAATTTCTTGAGGATGATTTGAGAGTCGAATTATTTTTGATTCGAGTTGGTTAACTCTAGATTCTAGTCGCTCCATTTTTGTATCTTCAAAATCTTGCTTAATTGAAATTAGATGTCTTATCTCATTAATCATTTGTTCAACATCAGAAGAATTAGAAGCTGAATTCAATTGTTCTCTGCTGTTAACTAATCTATCAAGCGTTTCTTGAGAGACATTGGCCTCTTTTGCTTCCTCAATGAATTTGTCTAAATCTTCAAGATATTTTTCCGCTAAGGTTTTTGCGCGATTAGTTGTATACTGTCTAGTTTTTTCTCTGAGAGTTTCATTTAGAACACTAATTGAATTTCCTATCTCCTTAAGAGTAAAATTTGCTGCTTCGAAATTCCCTTCTTTAAGATGATTTCTTGCGATATCAATTAATTCATAGGCTTTGCTAAAATCAATCTCAAAACCATTTTTGTCAGAGATTCCTTTTAGTTGAACAATATATCTTTCTGATCTATTAATTTCGTTAGAAATTCTTGATGCTTCTACTGGTTGGGATGCAGATAATGCTTTTTCAGACACTAATGTTCTTTCAGATATTTGTTGAATTATTTCATTGAATATTTTCATAGCAGAAAGAAAATGCTCTCTTGCTGCAGGAATATTCTCATCTTTTGACGCTTGGATGAGAGATACGATCTCAGCTGACCCTAACTCAAATTTTTCTTTAATTTCTTGGGAAACATCAACGTTTGATAACTGAATTCTAAGTTGATCTCTAGCCTGTGTGGCAATTCTGATTAACGAGTTAGATTGAGAATCTGCATAGACGTGATTAGGAATACTACCTAAAACCATAGATGCTACTAAAATCAATAAAGCTGAAGAAGTGATCGTTTTTCTCATCAATTCTCATCCTCCAATTTTTTCTTTAACCTTACCAAGTTTTGTAATTCTTTTTTATCAATTTCCACGATTCCATATCTCTCTAATCTCTTTACTGCTCTCCACATAGTAGTTCGAGGTTGGAGAAATTTTTTACGGAGCTCACTTTCGTATGCTTGACCTCCATTTGAAGAAATAAATGAAACAAGTTGTTTATCATCATCTCTTAATTCTGGTCTTAACTCAAAAATAGTTTCAACATCTAGAGCTTTTTCCGTAATCGGTGCTTGTTTTAGGGTGGTCTCAGTTATTTTCTTAGTTGCAGTACCTTTTGAGCGTTTCAGGAATATTGCTGCAATTGCTACAGCAGCAGTAATTCCTCCGCCTATAAAGTAAATAGAATTATTAGAATTTTGTTCAGGGTTAGGAGATTGAGTTTGAGGTATTTGGGATACTCCAAAAAAGTAGTTTATCTCAACTGGGCCCTTTGGCAATAAAAGCTGAGTGCGTTCATCAATCATCTGCAAATTTAGTGGATATGTACTCATCCCCACTATGACAATATTACTTGGCATTAAAAGCGAATATTCCACTGGTGAATCGATTTTAAATGACCAAATTCTCCCTTCTTTAGATACTAGGTCTTGAATATCATAATTAACAGATATTGTAGACGATCCAAGGGTTTCTACCAAAGCAGAATTCTTTTCAAAGGTTACTGAAAGTAAGAAACCGTTCTCATCCTGAGCAACAAAATTATCAATTGTAGTGCCAAAAAGCTTCACAGGAAAGTCAGGCTCTAAGGGATCAGCTAAAATTTCAGATGAGATATGTGTTGTTCCATCTGGATATACTATAAGTTCAAGTGTCCTTATGGTTCCAAAGGTATTCTGAACCGGCAGAGATATTGCCATTATAATTAACCCTACTACTACAAGAGAAACTCTAACCATCATTTTCAGGATACCTTCTGTCCTTACAAAAAGTATTCCATCTTCTGGAGAGCGGTCTTGCCAGTAAGGCACTACCATTTGTGGGTTCATTTACTAATACCTTAGATTCATGGATTCTACGAGGGACTGGAATCTCTGGAACTCCTGGAAAAATCTGACTCCCTTTTCGGTCATCAGATAAACTCGATTCCTATCGTTCTTTACAGAGTCTACTAATCCTGCAGTTACTAACTTCTCACATTTGTCTAGTACGGCATAGTGAGAAAGGTTAGCCTTTCTGGATATTGCAGAGACTATAACTCCGTTTCGTCCACCATCCATAGTAACACCAAGGATATCTCCCATAATGCCCATTTCGGATCTGTATTGTTGTTTTGACATGCTATAGTATAATCATGTTTGATTAATTAGGGACATTCTGAAACCATATAGCGGAACGCCTAGCGGAACGGGTGTTTCACTCCAAAAAAAGGGTTATTTTGATGGTATTTTGATGCGGGGAAAAAATCCAAAACCTTGCAAGGAGGTATTTACACTAAGAAAGCTAATTGTCAGCTTCTCATATCTCTAACTTTTTATTCGATACAGTCCACACCAATTCTAGTTATAATGTTTGAAAAATTCAGAAAAAAGGAGGAAGAATCCGAGGGTTCAGAAATGGTAGAAGAGAGACCAGTTGATGAAAGAAAAAATCATCCTGAAGAGGTTATTTCTGAATCTAGAATGCCTCCCTCATCTGAAAACGGTTCTCAGATACAAACATCATCACATTCTGAAGGCCAAATTGGGATTAGAGCTTTGAAGGATAAACGTGTAAAATTAGAAGAGGCAATTGACTTTGTCGGCCTAATGATTAAAAATCTCAAGGATAAACGCACAAATCTAGAAAAAGAAATCGAGGATGAATCTGTAGATATTAAGAATTTGAAAGAAAAACTCATGAAGGTTAGTGAGTATATTGATGAAGAAAATCAGGGGATCCAGAATTTAACTAGGAAAAGAAGTGCAGTGGAAAACGAGGCAGATAATGTTGGTTCTTTGATTAACAATTTACGAAGTAAACTTTCAGGTATTGATTCTGTTATAAATATCGAGGGTGAAAAAATCAAGAACTTTAAAGAATCTCGACAAGAGTCTTAATAATTTTTTGAATTTATTTTCTATTTGAAAGATGTATCAAATATCTACATGTAGCGTGAAGTTGTAGATGAAGCTGGAGATGTTTGCTCTATTGGCATTGAGGGGAATTTTTCATCCACGGCGGTCTCGGCAATTGCAGCGGCTTCTTGTAAAATCTTGTCAGATTCTGCATTAGTAGATGGCTCGATGCCAAATGAGGAATCACCTGAGAAGGTATCTGTCATTAATCCACCCAGCATTTCTGTCATTCTAGTTACTTCTTGATCAGCCTCTGGCATGAACTTTACAAGTGAAGATTTAAGACTCTTCATTAGACCTATGGTTGGCATTATAGTTACGACAGTATCACCAAGGTCATGAAATGTTGTTAATCTAAGTTCAATTTGTTCTAAAGCCATTCTTGCATTTCCAAGAACCCTACTAACTTTTCTTACCTCTGCTAGTTCATTTGATAGGACTTTAGATCCATGTGTATCATGTTGTTGAGTAGAAATAACAATTCTATTGAAAATCTTTTCATCTCGTTGTTTTAATTTTGTAAGCATATTATCTAATTTTGATATCTGGCCTTGTAACCTTTTAACTGCCATCTCTACTCTAGGTTTTAGGGCCCCTTTTGGTTTAACCGCTTCATTAATTCTTTCAGTTATTCCTGGGGTTACTGGCTTTGCCCACTTGTTTTGGAAATTTGCCATTGCCAAATCTCTAATAATTGATTATTAATTCAAGATGTGAATTTTGATTAACAGTTAATGAAATTTCTATGACAAAAAATAGGAATAAACGTCTATACTAAAATTTAGATATTCTGAAGAGTAGTTCGTTGAGGATGAATTTTTCGTATATGACTATCCATTCCAGATACGTTGCTGAGCGTTTCGCCGCAAAGTGGACATTTTTGCATTTTACGCTAAGTTAGACTGTTAGTATTTAAATATTTCTTCTAAATGTAAATTTTGTTCACAAATATGAAAATAGGGATTTATGAAAAATAAAAATATTTGAAAGCTTAAAAAAATCGCTTTTAGTAATTTTTTTATTTTCGTTTTTATTAGATTTTTTAAATGAAAAGAAAATTTGGAGGCTATGTTGCTATTGCAATTGGAATAGCAATATCGATTGGATTTTTTGGGATTCAAAATGGAGAAAATGAGAATAAAAATACGGTTTTTCATAAAACACTAGCCAGCCCAGAAAATTATGAAAAAGGGATTTTTACGGATTCATTTGAAATTGAAGAAGGAACATATGCATATCGATTTGTGCCTAATGGGGATAGTCCGCAGATTTTGACAATTTCATTGAATGGTGAATCGATTCATTATTTAGAGAATTTCAGTTTAAAGGGAACTCCTCATGAAACTGATTTTTCAACATACTATACATGGGAATATTCTGGGAATATTGGAATCTATATTCCTCAAATGCAAGAAGTAGAAATTATTATAGATCCGAATGGTAATATTCTAGGTCCAGTTTCAGTGGATATTATTAAAGAATAAATAAAAAATGGCGTGACTCCCGTTGCAGAACTTTGAGAGATTTCCTCTCTTCGTCTTAGTCATCAAAGACCTTTGACTTTCACTTTATGTTCTGCGGAGCCACGCGGTTTTAATCGATAGGATTTGCATCCTTTCGCATCAATTAGTATATGTTTTTAAACTATTTAAGATTTTATTATAATTATTACAATAATTATTGATTAAATATGAATTTTTTAAGGCCGTTTAACTTTTAATCTAAAAACCTCCTAAAATTGAAATTTATGAGTTAATGGAATTCAGGATTTTATTTATTAGTGACGTCTTAACTTGGAAAAACGAATGACGCTACGAGATCAAGATAAAAAAAGTAGATTATTCCTTTTTGCAAAACACGCTGCCAAGTATTATGCCGTAGGAGCTAGTGGAATTCTTGTTAATCTAGGGCTACTTTATTATTTAACGGAATATGTTGGTTTGTGGTATTTTCTATCTTATGTTTTAGCAATTTCAGTTTCAATTACTTCTAATTTTGTTTTAAATAAATTTTGGACATTTACAGATTCAATAGATTCTCAGAGAATGATTGTAATGTATGTAAAATTTGTTAGTGTGAGTATGTTAGGAATGGCAGTTCAACTGGGCTCGATCTATGTCCTTGTAGAATCATTTGCTGTTTACTACATGTTAGCGGCTTTAATTTCAATATGCATTGCGGGGGCCATTAATTTTATAATAAATCGGCGCTGGACTTTTGGGGTAAAATTTTAATATTTTCGAAATTATGAAACCGCGCACAAAGAAAAAAGTTGAGATAATTGCTCTGCTTTCCATTATCTGGTTTGTAATCACGCTTCCTTTACCATGGGTTATAACTGCTCCAACTGAGGCCTCCCAAACTCAATTACTAATTATACTTGAGATTACAGGAATGATTTCAGTACCCTTTGTCATTTTGGCTATTGTATGGACGTTAAAACCCGAGTTAACTACCTAACCCTTCATTCCATAAAATACTCATCCTTGTTTAATACATTTGAAGTTCTAAAAATTTATCTAATCAATCCTAAATTAATTTTTGAACCAGGGTTGATTTTCTAAAAAGTCAATTTGCTTAATCATTTCTTCGATTTTTTTTGTAATTACCATTACAGATTGAAACTGTTCAAACATCTCTTTCTCTTCTTCCTTTGAAAGTACAGTTTTTTCTGCTTTATCAAAAAATGAATCTTCTTTAGCCATGTGATCCTGTAAGTAAATTGAATATGTTCTAAGAAATCTTGCAATAGGTTCTCTTGCATCTTCTCCCTTCTTCCATCTTTGTAGGTGTTTGGCGATTTTAATAGCAATTCTTCGACCAAATTCATGTTCTACCAAAAAAGTTCGAATTTCTTTTTTTAGAGTTTTATAACTAGCTACACATGGAAAATATGAGTTTTCTTCTCTTGAATAATGAATAGAATCCAAAAATTCTGAAATTATTAATGAGATTAATTCTAGATCTGAGAATGGTATGTTTTTTCCATCGTAAAGGTCATTATAGCATTTTGAGATAATTTTTTCTAATCGTTTTATCTGTTGATGATCTTTACGCAGTGTGTCAGTTGCACTCAATTCTAATTATCCTTATTATACGATACTTTAATTTCTTATCGCCTTTTTTATTTTTTGAAGCAAAAAAACCTTCATGCCATTGTGGAAGGAGTTATTCAACAATTTGCCACTTTGGTTTATGTCTCCCCTATTAATTGTCCTTCCTTGTTATAGGATAGAGATTCTTAAGATATTTTGATGGATTCTGAAATAATAACAAATGCAATACGTGATCCCACTGAACATGCTGCGTCAGAAGTAATGAAAAATATTACTCCAGATATTGTTAGTGGAATTATGCCTTCAATATTTGGTTTTACTGTTGATAGTAATCAAACATCAGAAGTTGTAGCAGAACAGATATTAGATCAAATATTAACTGTCGTTGAAACAAAAGTACTCGGTGAAGGGGTAGATTTTATAATTGATAAATTTGGGGATAGAATCATAGACATGTTAACTGGACAAACAATGCTTAGTATTTTTGAACGGGTGGCTATGATGATAGTAAGTGGTACATCTTCCTAAAAATTTCATAATTTATCAGGTTAGAAAATACATATTTAGAGATTAAGTAATTTTTAATCCCTTGTATCAATTTCTTATTGTGGCCTCAGTTACCTTAATCGCACCTATAGGAAAATTATATCATAATTGGGTTTATGAATCAACAACCCCAGATCCCATATACCAAAGGTAAATTTCTTGGCAACATAGAAAAGCCCTCTAGTCTATAAAAAAGATGGTAACATATTGAAACTCGATAATCATGCGATTTTATTATTTTCAATACTTTTAGTAATTTACTTACCTTTAGCAGAGGCTGAGACCATTAAACAGACAATGGAAGGCAGTATGGATTTACAAATAATATATCCTGAGTCGATAGTAATTGGAAGAACTTTCTCAGTTTCAATTTTATTAGAAAATAACGGATGGGAAGATAAGGAAGATATTTCATTGAGTATTTCAAATCCTGACAGTTCCATCATTCCTGTTGATAACAATGAAATGAAAGTTGATAGATTATCAACTAAGGGTTCGTATGGAAGAACATTAGATTTTAAAATTTTATCTGATACTAGTATTGGTAAACATTTTTTAAATATCTTGTATTCGCAAGTTCTTGTAAAGAATAATGTAGACCCACAAAGTCCAACTACAAATAACATAGCAGTTCCAATTATAATAAAGAATCAACCAAAAGTAATCATCCACACCATAACACCTAAAGCAATATTTCCAAATGCAGAATTTCCTTTTGAGATTGAGATAATTTCTCAAGATATTGATTTAACTAAGCTTACTGTACAAATTGTTCCACCTGAGAACATCGTATTTCTTGGTGAAGTTAGTCATTCATTTTCATCAGTTCAACAAAATATACCAATTTCAATAATATCTCAGATAAAAACTCCACCACAAGAACTGTCTACTGAACACAAAATTCCTTTTGAAGTAATAGTTAGCTACACCGATGATATTGGAAGTGAAAAAATTGATTCTAAAACTGTTCAGTTAGTTTTACGACCACGTACATTTATGGAAATTACAAATGATGCTGGAATTTGGATTGGAGATTTCTTTATAGCTCCTTATGTAAGCATTGGTACAATAATTGCAATTCCTGCTGGCACACTTTTTTCATTAGCTATCAAAAGAAGTATAAAAAAGAAGAAAAGAAAAATAAAATAGGAAAAATCATGGTTGGAATCTAGCTGTGAAGGACTCAAGGATGTTTTTTGGGGATATTTGGAACATATAGAATCAAAATTTAAGAGTCCCCCTTTTCTCGATGAACTGTTGAAAAAATTTACTGTTATTGGTGGCATTGCCTCTGAAGAATTAGCAAAAAAAATAGCAAAAAAACTCAATGCTGTTTATTTAAAATCTAATTTACGAATTTTTCCAGATGGAGAAGGAAAAATTTCAATAAATGGAAAACCAAATAAAGGGAAAATCATAGTTGTTCAATCCACATATCCGCCAGTGGATTCTCATCTAATTCAGGCATTATCACTTATTTCAAAGGCAAAACAATATTCTTCTAATGTTATAGCTGTTTTTCCTTATTTTGGGTATGCCAGACAAGATAGAGAATTTCTATCTGGTGAAATAGTAACTATGAATGTAATTGCAAAATTATTCAGCGCTTTGAAGTTATCAAAAGTTATTGTAGTAGATATTCATAGTAAAATTGCTCTAAATCACTTTAAAATTCCTTCAGAGAATGTATCAGCAATACCTCAACTAGTTAGTTATTTCAAGAAATTAAAATTGAAAGAACCATTGGTTGTGTCACCAGATCTTGGAGGAACATTGCGCGCAAAAGAATTTGCCAATTTATTTGGAACAAGTTATGTTATCTTAAATAAACAAAGAAACAGAAAAACAGGAAAAGTTCAGATAAGATCTTCAAGTATTAATGAGGTAAAGGGAAGAGATTTGATTATTGTTGATGATATGATTAGTACTGGAGGAAGTATTATCAAAGCAACAGAATTTCTAAAAAAACAAAAATGCAATAGAGTTTTCGTTGCATGTACTCATGCTTTACTAAGAGAAGATGCAGAAAAGAAAATAAAAAAATATGGAGTATCAAAAATTGTAAGTACGAATACTATTCCAGGAAATACTGCAATCGTTGATGTTTCTGGTATAATTGCAAAAGCAATTGTATGAGGATGTTTGAAGGAAATTATGAAACTTGTATTTCTAGGTACATCTGCCGCACAGCCTACCCCAGAACGTGGATTAACATGTATTTGTTTAGAAAAAGAGGGGGAAATTTTGATGTTTGATGCAGGAGAGGGTGCACAAATTTCCTATCTAAAGTCTGGTTTAGGATGGAATAAAAAGATGAAGATCTTTGTGACACATCTACATGGCGATCACTGTATTGGTATTCTTGGATTATTACAAACAATGACATTACAAAATAGAACAGAATCAATGGAAATCTATGGTCCTGATGGAATTGAAGAATTTATTGCTGCAAACATTAAGGTATTAAATTTTGGATTATCGTTTCCTGTAATGATAACTACAGTAAGAGAAGGAATTGTAGTAAATGAAAAAACCTATACCATAAGCTCTTGTGAAGCAGAACACTCTGTCAAATCTTATTCCTATCTATTTCAGGAAAAAGATAAACCAGGTAGATTTTTTCCTGAAAAAGCAAAGGAGCTTGGAGTAGTAGAAGGAGAGTTATGGCATAAACTTCAAACAGGACAAGACATTCAAGTTGGAGGTAAAATTGTAAAATCGTCTGATGTATTAGGTGAAAAAAGACCAGGAAAAAGAATTGGGATATCAGGGGATACTAGACCAACAAAAAGACTTGAAAGGTTTTTTAAAAATTGCGATTATCTAAGTTTTGATTCAACTTTTTCACATGATTTACAAGATAAAGCACTTGAAACACATCATTCTACAGCAAAAGAAGCAGCTGACCTAGCAAAAAGAGCAAATGTTTCTAATCTCATTTTAACGCATTTTTCTGCAAGATATAATGATGAATCTGTACTGTTAGAAGAGGCAAAAACAATTCATAGTTCTGTTATTGCAGCAAAAGATCTTTTAGAAATTGAAATAAAATAAGTACGAAATTGTTTGAAACAATAGCTGACACATTAATAAATGCAAAAAAAATTGTTTTTGTAACAGGTGCAGGAATTTCCCAAGAAAGTGGAATTCCAACTTTCCGAGGAAAAGATGGTTTATGGAGAAAATACGATTCTATGCAACTTGCTACAATTGATGCATTTTATAATAATCCTAAATTGGTATGGGAGTGGTATCAAGAAAGGAGAAAAAAAATTTTCAATGTAAAACCTAATCCAGGTCATGCTGCTATAGCAGAACTTGAAAATTACAAAGAAGTTATTGTTCTTACTCAAAATATTGATGGATTACATCAAAGGGCTGGTAGTACCAACGTTCTAGAACTTCATGGTAGTATAATTAGAATAAGGTGTACAGTTTGTGATTTTAAAGATGGGATTCCCAATAGTTTTGATAGTCTACCTCCTAAATGTAGAAAATGTGACAATATACTACGTCCAGATGTTGTCTGGTTTGGAGAATCTTTGCCTCAAGATGTGTGGAATCATGCTATAGTCGAAGCAAATTCTTGTGACATTATGATAGTTGCCGGGACCTCACTTGTGGTATCACCTGCAAATACCTTGCCAATATATGCAAAAAAAAATAATGCAATACTTGTAGAGATTAATCCTGAGCAAACCCCAATGTCTATAGAAACAGATCTTTCTTTAAGAACAACGTCTGTAAATGCTTTAACTAGTCTTATGAAAATTTTCAAAAATTAATCTTAGTTAGGTTTTACCAAACGGATTATTGATTTTATCTTTAATTTTGTTATCTGCTTTATGGAAAATTTCTCCGAGAGTATCTTTTACTTCACTTATTGTATCACTTATTTTATCATCTTTTATATCTATAAAATTTTGTTCAGTTTTTTCTTGAATAGTAAAACCCTTTGAAAATTGAATTGTTTCTTCTGGATAAATTAGTGCTACTCCTGCAACAAGAATAATTCCAATTATTAATAATTTGATAATCAAATTCTGTACCTTCCGAGTTTAATTAAAAAAATTGATTTTTGATTTTAATAGTAAAAAAAAGTGATGTAATTAAAGGAATTTTTCAAATCAAATTGAAAAACTACTATTCACGATTAGAAATTAGCCATTCTATTACTGTCTGAATGCTTTTTGAATTAAGAACTATCTTAATTGGTCCTAAAGGAGATTCTTCTGATTCACTACAAAGTGCTACAGAATTTGCAAAGGCAGCTTGTTTGTTTAGATAAAACCAGCATGAATCATCACTCATATTTTGGTTTAGTTGACGGCGGTAAGCATTTTTGCTATGATGGGATTTAATTGCCTCATAGATCTTTTTTAAAGATTCAAGGCTTTTTGAAGTTACACGTATAGATTCTTTGTTAATTTTAACATCTACATCAGCTAATATGTTAGTTATAGCTTGTTCCACTTTTTTAGGATCTTCAGATGGATTAATGAAACAATATGCATCAATTGTACATGATACATCTGGTATCTTCATTTATTTTTCCAGTTTTGAATTATTTTATAGGCATATTCAATTAGTTCATCAATAGTTAGATTATTGTTTGATATACTTTCATCTGCTAATGCAATTGGTGTGCTAATACCCACATTAATTTCTCGAGTATCACGTTCATTGAAGTTTTCTCGATTTTGGGGATCATCTGAACGTCCTCTATCACTTAAAAAACTATACCGAGTATCAGTTGATGCATGAATAGAAAGAAGTTTTACAATACCAATTTTTCGTAAGATTTTAATTTCTTCATTTGATCTCACTCCATCAATAACAATAACATTTGAATTTGTATTTTTTATTTTATCTAGAATTAATTCAGCTATTGCTCCTGGACCATTTTTTTCTCTTAATTCAAGCATTAATTTGCCCAAGTTCTGACCAGTTGGTTCAAGATTTCTTTTTTTAGCTTCTTCTCTAACGGCGTCACCCATATTGATAATTTCAAAATCTTTTGATTTCAAACCATTTGCAATAGTAGATTTACCAGCACCTGGCATTCCAGTAAGACAAACAATAAGCTTAGACATTTCTATAAATCTTCCATAATCTTGTCTATGAAGCTACCGGAAATCATTATAAACATGAGCTCAAAAAACTTTTGATGCGAACTTTTGTAGCAATAGAAATTGATAATCAGGAGGTTTTGGATTCAATAAATAAAATTCAATCTAAATTGAAAATTAAAGCAACCCCAATATCAAGTAAAAATATTCATTTTACATTGTTTTTTCTGGGGGAGGTTTCAGATACAGCGTCACAGAAAATTCAAGAGGCTTTGGGTTCTATTGAATTCCAACCTTTTGAAGTTTGTATAAGAGGAGTAGGTGTATTTCCCAAACCAAATTTTCCACGAATAATATGGGTAGGCACAGATAATGAGGGTGGGAAAAAGATTATGGAACTTGCTTCAGTAGTAGAAAAAAGGCTATCAGATATAGGATTTCAAAAAGATAAACCCTTCAAACCACATGTTACAATCTTTAGAGTTAAAAACAAGATTGGGAACATCTCAGATGAATTGAAGAAATTAGAGACTTATTCATTTGGAATTCAGAAAATATCTGAAGTAAAATTCAAAAAAAGTGTTCTAACCTCTAATGGGCCAATATATTCAGATTTACAGGTGGTTAAAGCACAACAATGAAACAAGTTATAGAGCAAGCAAGGAAATTAGCTATTCCTCCAAAAAAATTACAACAAGATAAGACAAAAGTTGCAAAGCTTGCTTTTGATTTGGTAAGGAAACAAGTAACAAAATATTCTCAAATAGTTGGTGTTGAGTTTGGTGGTTCATATGTAAAAGGTACGTGGTTACCAAACAAAGCTGATATTGATATTTTTGTAAAGTTTGAAAAGTCAACCCCAGATAAGAAATTTGTAGAAATTTCCAAAAAAATTGGATTTGATTCTATGAAAAAATTTAAACCTTATGTAAGATATTCTGAACATCCATATGTTGAAGCAACAATCAAAGGGACTAAGGTAAATGTTGTTCCATGTTATGACGTAAAAAGAGGACAATGGCAAAGTGCTGCAGATAGATCTCCATTTCATACAAAATTCATGCTAGAATCATTAACAGGTCCAATGAAAGATGAAGTTAGACTGCTCAAAAGTTTTCTAAGTAATAACAAAATCTATGGCTCCGAGATTGCAAAACAAGGTATAAGTGGATATGTAACAGAAGTTCTAATATTACACTATGGAAGTTTCCAAGACGTCATAAATGCTATTGCAAAACTAAAGAAAAACCAGATTATAGGAAAACCAACTAAATCGTTTGATACCACAATAATTATCATTGATCCAATTGACAGTAATAGAAATCTCGGTGCAGCAATTTCAAACGAAAATGTTGGAAAGTTTATAGTTGCTTCTAGAGCATTTCAGAAAAAACCTTCAATATCTTTTTTCAAGTCACATTTAAGACCACAAATTTTCAATAAAAATTTAGAAAATACTATTGCAGTAGAATTTAACTATAAACCTAGAAGTCCCGATATAATTTGGGGGCAGATTAAAAGAGCTGCAAGTTCATTAGTAGTGCAAATGGAACTTGGGGGATTCCAAGTTTTAAGACATGCTGGAGTAATAGATGTGAAAAATGAAGCCTGTTTACTTTTTCTAATGCAGGCTTTAAAAATTGAAGAAAGCTTCCTTAGAGAGGGACCTGATGTCTTTTTCGAGGCAGAATCTGAGACATACATAACAAAAAATTCTAAGAATAGTATGTTGTGGATTGGACCTAATAGAAAGATCTTATCAATACAAAAACGTCGACAAAGTAATGTTAATTTATTTTTAAAAGATTTATTGAAAAATCATCTTAACAAATCAGGAATACCAAAGGGATTAAAGGCAGATATTAAGAAAAAATTCAAGATTATTCCAGCCAAAAATGTAACAGGAAAATGCATTAAAGAGGCAGTCTCAGAACTTGTCTCATCTGATGCAACAATCCTTTCTCTCAATAAGTAAATTATCTAAAAAACCATATTCAATAATTATTGGATATCCTAAGTCCACTAAAAGACAAATTGAATTACGGATTTTACAGATGAAAAAGCTTGGAATCAAAAGTATTTCCTTTCAGGGTGATTTGAAGTTGGGTTCGATTAATGTTTTGGGGAAAGGATATGTTGGAATAGTAGTATTAGCAAAAAAACAAAATGAAAAAGTAGCTGTTAAGATACGTCGAACAGATTCACAAAGAAAAGAAATGCAGAGTGAAGCAAAATTATTAAAAATAGCAAATTCTGTAGAAGCAGGACCAAAATTAATTGGCAGTAGTAAGGATATTATGATTATGGAGTATTTGAGTGGTAAAAAAATAGGAATGTGGATAAAAGAATTAGAAGGAAGGGGAAGTGTTTCTAAATTAAAATGCATTATAAGAAAAACTTTAGAAGATTGTTTTAATCTTGACAGAATCGGATTAGATCACGGGGAATTAAGTAGCATAACAAAACATGTCATAATAGGAAAATCAAAAACTACAATAATAGATTTTGAAAGTGCAAGTACAAAAAGAAGAGTTGCAAATGTGACTTCAGCCACGCAGGGAATTTTCATAGGTTCCGGAATATCAAAATCCATTAGAAATCTCTACAAAATACCATCAAAAAGTAAAATGATTGAAGCATTAAGAAATTATAAACACAGTCCAACTAGGGAAAGTTTTGATAAACTTCTAAAAGTGTTAAAATTGTAAAGTTATGATTGATAAAAAAGCTCTTAAGTTTTTAAAAAAAGATCCAAAACTGGCAAAAATCATCAATAAGGTTGGAGATTATGACATAAAGATAACAAAAAATCGTTATCAATCATTAGTAGAATCAATAATTTCTCAGCAATTATCAGGTGCAGCTGCTAATTCAATTATAAAAAAATTTAGGAAATTATACCAACCAAAATTTCCAAAACCAAGCGATGTTACTAAAACATCTTATTCAAAACTTCGTGCAACAGGACTATCAAAAATGAAAATTTTATACATTCAAGAATTATCAAAAAAAATTGAATTAAAGGAGCTAAATATGAAAAAAATTAGTTCCCAAAGTGATGAACAGATAATTAAAGTTCTAACAGAAGTGAAAGGAATAGGGAGATGGACAGCTGAAATGTTTTTAATTTTTTCACTTGGACGGTTGGATATTTTACCAGTTGGAGACCTAGGATTAAAAAAAGGAATACAGTTAATCTATTCGTTAAATAAGGTACCAGAAAAGCAACAAATTGAACACTTAGCGGAGTCTTGGAAACCCTATAGAACAATTGCCACGTGGTATCTTTGGAAGAGCTTACAAAAATTTGATAAAATTGGATAACTAGTTTATGGTAAAGTGGGACCGGCAGGATTTGAACCTGCGACCTCCAGCACCCCAGGCTGGCATCATAACCAAACTAGACGACGGCCCCTCATGTCTGAAGCAAATAGTGAAATTATTAAATCGTGGGATTAGATAATTAATTTAGTTGAAAATTTGTTCAATATGTCATAAAATTTCTGGAACCGAAGAAGATCACCTAGATTGTAAAGAAATGAGAAGAATTGAACTAGAAGCCAATGATATTAAAGAAAAACTTCCAGAAAAATTAGATATGGCAAAAAATGAAGAGAGTTTGAATTTAGATATTAAAGCTGTGTTAAATCATATGACAAAAGAAAAAGATAAAAAATCAGAATAATATTTCTTGTAATTATCTTTCTTGGGTTGTTGGTCTGATTAGGACTTCATTGATGTTTACATGACTTGGTGCTTCAACTGCAAATAATATTGCATTAGCAATATCTTCTGCATTTAGGGCATTCATTTTTTTAGAATTTTCAACAAAACTTTGTAATGATTCATCAGTTATAGTGTTAGTAAGTTCAGTTGATACAACTCCAGGTTCAATACAGGTCACTCTAATGTTTGATCTAGTGCTAAATTCTTGCCTTAAACCCTCACTAAATGCGGTTACAGCATGCTTTGTAGCACAGTAAACGCTTCCAGATGGAAAAACAATTCTACCTGCAACGGATGAGATGTTTATGATGTGTCCTGATTTTTTTGCATGCATATGTGGAATTACCGCTGCAGTACAATACATTACACCTTTTATGTTTACATCAATCATTTGATCCCATTCATCTATCTTCAGATTTTTAACAAAACTGAGGGGCATTAATCCTGCATTATTAATCAAAATATCCACTCCACCCCATTTTTTTATTGTTGCATCCACAAATGAACTACAATCTGATTTTTTAGTAACATCTAATTTTTGAGAAAATACCTCTCCGCCATTTTGTATAATTTTATTTTCAAGTTCTAATAGTTTATCAGTTCGTCGTGCACCAATTGCTACTTTTGCACCAGATTTTGAAAGTGTTAAAGCAGTTGCATAACCAATTCCACTACTTGCTCCAGTTACAATTGCGACTTTATCTTTAATCATATCAAAAATCTACTCAAAGAAACTCAAATTAAACATTGTAAAAATGTTTTCAAATAACTGATAATTTTTCATTTTATCAATAAATTCAGAAGATGATTTATTAGAACTGAATCCATAGATGAATAATGAAACCTGCAAATTGTGCTTATTGTGGTGATTTGCAGGATATGCCTTTTCAATGTAACTATTGTAAAGATCCTTTTTGTGCTGAACATAGATTGCCTGAAGACCATAGATGTGTTAAATTAACTCAAATTCGAGCCAAAAAATTTGGCCAAAGCGGTGTAATAAGGGATGGGGGTAGAAACAAAGGAGGTTTTTTTAAAAGATTGTTTAGGAAAACTAAGAAATAGCTTTTCTAATAAATGGATTTACCAGGAAAAATTTTTGCTCTGCGGGCTTGATAAAATAAAGCAATTGCTAATGCAGCTAAAACAATTGATGTTAACCAGTGAGCTGTAATCAAAGTAACATAAGCAATTGCAAACCCAATTGAGACAAATCCTTGAAAAGTTAATTTTAACCAAGTTGAGAGTTTAATTGCCCTACTAATCATTTCAATAATAAAAAGACCCCCCACTGGATAGATGGTGAGTAATAGGAAATCGATTACATCTACATCAAGATGCGACATTTTTTCTCAACATATCTCTAAAATTAATCTAATTTTTACCTAGTCTTCCCAACGAATTTTTGTTGCAATGTTTTTTGATATTAATGCCTGAGCATTTTCATATGGAATAGTAGCTACGTCTTCTGCTTTAAAAGGGCCGTATTTAGCTAAATCTGCACCTATCATCTGATCTGTTTCCTTCAAAAATCGAACAACGGTTGACTTTGTCTTGTGTTTAGTTGCAACAGAATCAAGAAGTTTAGATTTTCCATTTAATATGCTAGAAAGAATAATATCTATTCTTTCATTTCTATCTTCATATGCATCAAGAATGAATTTTTCTTCGTCTAGTAAATTGGAATAATTAATCTTATTTATTTTTGTGGCCTTTTCAAGTCTAATTTTTAAAAGTAATGATGATAGATCTGTAATCATGTTAACTAGAGCGTCTTTGACTTTTGCTTCTACTCCATCATATCCTTCACTTTTAAGCTTGCCAACAAAATCTGAAATTGAAATGTACAGCTCTGTAGAAACTTCTTGGACTGTATCATTTTGAGTTTCACGTAACAAAATCGAATACAATGAATTGGCGTCAATTTTTTTTGATTCAGACATACTTTCACATCCAAAAATCCTTAAATGGCGGATCTTTTTTTGTTAGCTTGAAGGGATAAAATTGCCATATAAAGTAATTGGTGGAAAGCCAACTCAAATAGGTTATTCAGCAGATGAAGTTTTTGCAAAAATAAAACATGATCAGATTAAGTTTATTGATTTACAGTTTTCTGGTCTTACTGGAAAATTTCATCACACTACAATTTCAGCTGATACTTTTACCCGCGATCAGATGGAAGATGGTCTTCCTAAGCTTGATGGATCATCAATTATTGGATTTACCAGTATAGATGACTCTGATCTGGTGCTGAAACCTGATCCAAGTTCCTATGCTCTGATACCTTGGATGGTTGACCACAAGACTGCACGTCTATTATGTGATGTTTATTGGGGTTTTGGTAGGGGAAGATTAGAACGAGATCCTAGGGGAATTGCACAAAGGGCAGAGGATTATCTCAAGACTCAAGGATTTGATTTTAGTGCATGGGGTCCAGAAGTAGAATTTTTTGTGTTTGACAAAGTTCATTGGGATGTATTAACACCATACAAAGGTCAGTCTTATTCCATTGAATCAAAAGAAGCGCCTTGGAGCCAAGATGGAACTGGTTATCCTATGGGGCTTCAAGAAGGATATTATCCAAGTACGCCTTCGGATACACTTGCACCATTTAGAAACGAATGTGTTGATGTACTGAATGAACATTTTGGAATTTTATGTGATAATCATCACCATGAAGTAGCAACTGCAGGTCAGTGTGAAATTGATATAAGATATGATTACTTGACAAATGCTGCAGACGCTACTCAAACATACAAATACGTTATTCGAAATATTGCACAAAAATATGGTAAGGTCGCAACTATGATGCCAAAACCAATTTCAATGGATTCTGGTTCAGGAATGCATACAAATGTGAGTCTTTGGAAAAATAATAATAATTTATTTTTTGACAAAGACGAAAAAGATGAACTTAGTCAGACTGGAAGATACTTTTGTGGTGGCATACTTAATCATGCAAGAGCATTGGTTGCCATTTCTAATCCAACAACAAATTCCTACCATAGACTTGTTCCAGGTTATGAAGCTCCTGCATATATCGCATGGAGTGGAAGCAATAGATCAGCCATTATCAGAGTTCCACAGCATTTTAAAGGTGAAAAATACTCTTATCTCAAAAGATTAGAGTTTAGAGCACCAGATCCATCATCAAATCCATATCTTGTTTTCTCAGCAGTCTTAGCAGCAGGATTAGATGGAATAAAGAAGAAGACTGATCCAGGCGAACAAGTACATGAAGATATTTTTAAAATGACAAAAATGGAACGTAAAGAGAGAGGAATTGATTTTTTGCCAACTAACTTAGGTGAGGCACTTGATGCGCTTGAAAGTGATAGAAAATTCCTTAATTCCATTTTTACAAATGATGTACTTGATAAAATAATTGAGTTCGAAAGAAGGGATCAACGAGAGATTGCAATTAGGCCTCATCCTCATGAATTTTATCTGTATTTTGATGTATAATAAAATTAAATTCTACCAGTAAACGATAGGATGTAATAAAAGGAAATAGCAATTAATCCAAAACCTCCACCAAGATATAATCCACGTTTATTTTCAGAAGTTGCGGCTTTATACACTAATACTGCCCCTGCTAGTCCAACAAACAAAATTATGACTCCAAATATTACTGGATCAAATGATGTTTCTGTGATAAGAGGGTGAAAGAAACCTGAGAGTAATGCAAAAAAGAATATCAAATAAACATATTTTGTTCCAGTTAATGCTTTTGAAGAAATCTTACTCATTAATTTTTATAAAATTTGTTATAAAATAAACTTTTGAAAAATTTTGAAATGACTAAAAAGCAAGAATAGTTACATCATTCCGCCCATATCAGGCATTCCACTTACATTGATCGTCCCTAAGCTTAAGGCAGATGAGAGAGGCTTTGGTTATGAGTCAGTATTTAGGGGCATCACATTGAGAGTTCATTCCAGTCTCGATGCCGTAGGGCTAACAGCTGCATTCTCAAATAAACTGACCGAGCAAGG
>JAQBHA010000100.1:0-4490 GCA_032128215.1 Nitrososphaerota archaeon
GGACATTTTTTTACATAATTTAAACAAACGGTCTATCTCCTTCCCTGGGCTCTTCTAAAACGGTTTGTTCTCCATCGTTAATTCTTTGTAAAATTTCAAGTGAAGAGTGTTTGTGCAAAAATTCATTATTATTGCCGCAGCGATAAGAAAAAGTACATCTTGGACATCCTGCCTCATTTTTACATGGACACTCTTTAACAATATGCATACTACGCTCCAATGCTTTTTCAAATCTATCATAAAGTGCCTTACTTGCCCCATTACCTCCTATAGCTGCATCATAAATGAAAATCAAACCAGAGGTACCTAGAGAGATTCCACCCAAATCCTGTGAAACTCCACCAGTTATCATATTGCTACCTTCAATTACAACATGTTCTGTTGCGTGATATCCACTGACCTCCACATATTCTTCATCTTCTGCTTTATCTATTTCATTTAATGGTCGTGGGGCATGAAAAACAATTCCCTTTGTGATAAAGTCATAATCTAGTGGTTTGTCTAGCAAAACCTTTTTTCCTTGAATAACCTCCTGCCCAAATTCAATATTTGCATAACCATAAACTCTTTTTTGTATATGGAGTTTGCAAAATGCAACCTCGATTCCAAAAGTATTTCTTTTTTCAAAAATTTTTTCAATCGTTGGCCATTCCTCAGTTAGTGCTTTAGTATAATATGGATAATCCCGGGAAATCCTCTCTAATTTTGCGTAATTTTTTTCTGGATATCCAAACTCTTTGACCTTGTATCTAGTACCTGCAAGAAAATAGATGGCAGATTCGTGTAGCTCCTCTAAAGCAATAGGCAGTACTCTATCTCCAAGCTTTTTATCATTAAAAAAAATGTCTATGGATTTACCTATTCCCCTAATGCTATATTCATTGAGAAGCATCTTTACTTTTTCATAGTTAGGAACATATCGGTTTTCTTGTAAGACAAGAGTTCCATCAGTTACATGTTTTTCAATTACACTCGCATGTTCTCTTACCTCGTGCTTGGCGATAGGTTTGTCACTTGCCATTGCAATTACTTGAAACTCTTCAACAAATGGATTTTTTGGATCAATATAGATACGTTCAACATCAGCAAAATAATCATCCGGATGATTCTTGTAATATTGTGAGATTGGATCATTTCCAAGTGCCAAAAAGGCGTATCCTCGTTGACCCTTTCGAGCTGCGCGACCAATTCTTTGGACAAGTCTGTTAACTGGAATTGTTGCAGATATTACTCCATCTACATTTCCAACATCTATCCCAAGCTCAAGTGTGGGGGTACAAGATATTGCCATCAGATTGTTATCCTTGAAGGATTTTTCAACTGATTTTCTATAGTTTGCCATTAATCCTGCTCTATGAACCTTAATGTCCACATTTTGTTTTCTTGCTTGTATTGCTAGTAATTCTGAATTTTTATGTGAATTGCTAAAAACCATTGTTTTATGTTTTCTTGAGGTTAATTTTTTTATCAAATCTACCATTAGTGCTCTTTGTGTTCTAAGAGAAGGGAAAAGCATCAGAAAATCAGTTTCTCCCTTTCTACCATACCCGCGTATTAGCACCATTTTTTCACCAAACAGGCTTTCACAAAACTCTACAGCATTTTCAAGTGTTGCAGATGAGGCAATAAATTGAATTTTGTTACAAATTCGTTTGAGACGTTTTATGATATAGTGTACATTTGAACCAAAAATACCAGAATAAACGTGAACTTCATCAGCAATCAAAAATTTTACTGAATTTAATAAAGATGCAAATCGAGTTCTATGCCAGAGATGGTAGTGCAGCACATCAAAATTAGTAATTATTAGGTGTGGTGGATTATCTAAAATTTCTATACGTTCTGATTGTTTAGTGTCTCCGTCAAAAACACTAACTGTAATTCCCACACGTTTAGCAAATTCTAAAATTTTTGGATATTGATCTCTGGCAAGTGCTTTGGTAGGATAAACAAATAACGCCAAAATTTGGCCAGGGCTATCTCTTTTATCTATAATTTTTTGTAAAACTGGAATAAGAAATGCCTCGGTTTTTCCTGATGCAGTTGGCGCTTCTATTACTACATTACTTCCATAGGCAATTTCATTAATGGCATCTTCTTGGAATTTGTAAAATCTTTGAATATCAATTTTTTGCAAGTAACTTGCTATCTCATTATCTAAACCTAACTCATCTACTTTAGAGCCTAACTTTGGAAGAGGATTTTTTAATGTCTTAAACTTTGAAATGTAATCTTTTTTTGAATACAAAACTGATTTAGTTAATTCATCAATAGAATTATTTCCTATCATCTCTTTGATTTCTTTTTCATCTCTGATGATTCCCTCTGTTTTTAAATCCATACCCATTTGTTTTTTATCTGGAATCTTACCTTCATCAAACTTTGTCAAAAAATCAAGATATGCCTCGTCTATATTTTTAGTAAATTCCAAAAGATCTTCAATACTGCACTTTTCACATGAAATCATAATCTTGTGGTTGAAGGTTTTTTGAATGTCTAGTCCTGATTTACACTTGGGGCAGGAATACTTCATCTTATATTGTCCTAGTTGAATCCCGATTTATTACTTGAGAACAATTCTGTCTTTATTCTTAGTGTAGTTCTAGCGCCTTTTAGGGGTGTTTAGCTGTACTAGGGCTCCCCTGCTATATGGATCACAGCAGGATGTAAGAGCAATTGATACGAAAAAGTTATCTATAGTATTTTGATCGAAGATTATATGGCTAGCTATACAAACGAAGTAGCTTTAATCCACCGACAATTTAACACCGCTATTAAGAGAGCAAAATCTAGGCAATCGGTTTTAAATGCATACTGGGCTCACAAGAAGCAACATGAGAGACTATTGCAAAAGCATCTGAGAGAAGAGATGGCCCAAGTAAATCGTATCAAAAATAGGCTGGATTACAAATAGCTACAAAATAAAAAAGTGATCTCAAACCTTGGTGGACTGGTAGTCCATCATTTTATTTTTGAATATAGTTTCATGACATTATTAAACTACAAACTAATTACAAATAATGAAATTGAAAAAAATTGAATTTAATAAAATCTACAACATGAACTGCATCAAAGGGATGCCATTAATTCCTGATAAAAAAATCGATCTAATTATTACTGATCCCCCTTTTGCAATTGATTTTAAAGCAAAAAAGGAAAACTATAACAGAACTGCATCTAGAGTCATTGCAGGCTACAACGAAATTAAGGCCGTACACTATTACGAATTTTCATTTCAGTGGATGAGTGAGGCTTTTAGAATTTTAAAAGACTCTGGAAGCATGTATGTTTTTTCTGGGTGGAATAATCTAAAGGACGTTCTTATGGCTTTGGATGATGCGGGATTTACCACAATTAACCACATTATATGGAAATATCAATTTGGTGTAGTGACATCAAAAAAATTTGTTACATCACACTATCATTGTCTCTATGTCTGTAAGAATCCAAAGAAGCGAAAATTTTATTCATTTACCCGATTTAAAAAAAATTCTAAAACTCTTAATGGAAAAAGCTTGCATTATCAAGATAAAGAAGATGTATGGGTGATTAAACGTGAATATTGGACAGGGGATAAAAAAACTCCCACAAAACTTCCATCTGAACTCATTGAGAAGATTTTAGAGTATTCAAGTCAAAAAAAGGATATTGTTTTTGATCCATTTTTAGGTTCAGGACAAGTAGCAGTTGTTAGTAAAAAGATAGGCAGACAGTTTTTAGGATTTGAAATTGTAAAAGAGTATTACAAGTTTGCAAAAAAAAGACTTGACAAGAACATGTATAGGATCAAAGAATCAGATTAATTCAAACTTTTAGAATTATTCTTCGTACTTGATTCTTGATTCTCTTTTCCAATCTTTCCAGAAATCAACTTTCGTAGTTCCTCTTCTGATTTATTTATAGAATCTATTCCAATAGTTTTTGCAATTGCATCTAGTTTTTCTCTTTCATTTTGAACAGGACCTAATACATTTAGATTCGAATTTGAAACATCTTTGAATTGTTTTTGTATATCATTTTTTGCTTTGTTATATTCTCCTACAACTTTGCCTATTTTTTTAGAAACCTCTGGTAGTCTATTAGTCCCTAATAGAACTATTAGCGCAACAAATAAGATAATTATCCATTCGCTACCCATAATGTTGAGCCAATAATCTAACACAAAATATCTAAGCTAATTCTAAAATTAAAGATTTTGATTCCACTGAATCTGTAATTTTTTCCTATTTAGAACTAATATCAAAGTTACAATTAGCCCAATTACAAAAAAACCAAGGTAGGGGGCATCTTTTCCAAAGGCTTCTGCTACAATTCCTGCAAATAATGGTCCTGTAGCCCATCCAATTCCAAATGTTGCCTCATATGCCCCAATTAACCCCCCAGAAAATTTCTTTTGTGATTTTCGCATAATTATTTCAAATGTTAATGGGAAATAAATTGTAAAACCAAAACCCATGATCAACATGGCTATTGTAAACATCTCAAAGGTA
>JAQBHA010000101.1:0-5768 GCA_032128215.1 Nitrososphaerota archaeon
CTAGGAATCTTCATAGTATGACGTGCTTTTGTGGTTGTAAAATCTTTGAAAAAGATCCAAATGGTTTCAAAGCAGGGTGTGTGAAATGTAATCATGGCGCACAAAATCATGAAGATGAATTTAGAGAAGCTTCAAGAGCTAATGAGAACCAAAGTCAGAAAAGAGATACTGATTTTGGATAAAAAAATTCTTTATTCTCCCATAATTTTAACTAGAACACGTTTTTGTCGTCTTCCATCAAATTCTCCATAAAAAATCTGTTCCCAAGGACCAAAATCTAACTTTCCATTAGTTATCGCCACAACAACTTCGCGCCCCATTAATTGCCGTTTTAGATGTGCATCGGCATTGTCTTCTCCAGTTTTATTGTGTTCATATTGATCGATTGGTGCATGTGGCGCTAACTCTTCAAGCCATTTATCATAATCTTTGTGTAATCCCTTTTCATTGTCGTTAATGAAAACACTGGCTGTAATGTGCATTGTATTTACTAAACATAACCCTTCTTTGATGTTACTTTTTTTTATTAATTTTTCAATTTGGGGGGTTATATTTACAAACGCTCTTCGAGTTTTTGTGTTAAATGTTAGATATTCAGTTAGAAAATTCACGTTTTACCAAGTGTAGCATTTGTCATAAAAATCCTAAGATACAGGCTCAGAACTCAAGATCCCTATCATCAAATCAGAGGGATAGAATCATCAACGCCTGCATAGTAAAATCACTCTAATACTAATTGAATTTTTCAAGAACCTTGATAAATGGCTTGTGCCTAAATATCTTAAATGGTTAAGATAGATACTCCAGCGTCAATAGAAAGCTTCAGACGTTTTATTATTACTAGTACGTGTAGTTCATTTGCTCCAAGTAGCTATCTAGAAGATTACGAAGTTTTTCCAGAACGAGACGATTCACTTGGATCAATCTATGTAGAAGCAGCTGATAAAGTTACATTGAAAAAAATTCGTGAGATTACTTTTGTTAATGCAAGAGATGTTTTAGGAATAATCTATAATTCAAAAAGTGGGAATACTCAGTTAAAATGGCGTCAAATTAGAAGACTAAATGGCAAAGTTACTGGGGAAGCATCGCCAAATTCACTTGTAAACTTGGCAGAAAGTGGAGTAATTACAATGGAATGGGTTGAAAACTATGTACGAAAAAAAGCAGAAGAAGATAAAAAAAACGTGAATGAAATAACTAGCTAGCCGCTATTTCTGTATGTTAATATTCAGATTTCAATAAAATGATTACAAAAATTGTGGATGATAATTCCATTTCATTAATTCCTGAAGAATCAGATGATTTGTTAATACTCCGTAGGATAATAAAAACAGGAGATCGAATTGTAGGTACTACAAGTCGTGTTATCAAACAAGATAAGGAATATTCAAGACCTGATAGAGGAGAAAGAGTAAAAATAAAAATTGCTTTAGATGTTGAAAAAATCTCATTAGATAATGTTTTAGATCGGTTAAGAGTTACTGGCAAAATTGCTGAATCTAATAATGAGTCTGTTCCACATGGTTCTCATCATTCTTTTCTAATAAAAGTGAATGAAGGTTTTAATTTAATAAAGAAACGTTGGGAAGACATTGAAAAAAAATTAATTAATTCTAAAGAACAAAAATTTGGATTTCTTTTGATTGCTATTGATACAAGTGATTGTGGCATTGGTAGACTAAAAGGAACTCATTTAGAATTAACACCAAATATTTATTCTGGAGCAAGTGGAAAACAATACAAATCTAATTTTAATATTGAAAAATTTTTTGATGTAACTCAAAGAGCTGTTTTTTCATCTATTAAAGAAGGAGATTCCATCATAATTTTTGGGCCGGGTGAAACTAAGAAAAAATTTTGCAATTATATTCAAAAAAATTCTGCTAGTCAAAAACACAAGATCCAAGTAATTGAAGGAATAGATTCAAGTGGAGAAGATGGGATCTATACGTTTACAAAATCACAATCTATGAAAGAAATAATGTCTGAGAGTAAGCTTGCTAAAGTTTCATCTATTATTGATGAGATAATGTACAGGGCTAATAAGAAAAGTAGAAAATTTACAATGGGTTTTGAAGAAACAAAAAATGCTAACCAATTTGGAGCTATAGATTCTTTGGTATTTTCAGAAAAAATTATTCAAACGGAAGATGAGGAAAAAATAATTGAGTTTTTAAATGATGCAGAAAGTAAGGGAGTTAAGGCATATAGCGCTGATTCAACTACAGATGTTGGATTAAGAGTCACTGGTTTAGGAGGAATAGTTTCTTTGTTGAGATTTCCTGTGGAAGCCTAATTCGTTGATTCAATTAACCATTTTAGGTATGGTTGATTAATTGAAAGAATATCAATTTCTGCAATTTCAGGAATATTATAGGGATGCATTTTTTTGATGGCTTTTTTTAGAGCATTTTTATTTTTTTGAGTTGTTTTGAAAATAACTAAAAATTCAGAGGTATTTTCTATTTTTTCTTTCCATGCGTAAATTGAAGAAATTTCCAAAATGTTAACACAGGCTGCAAGTCGTTTTTTAACTAATTCATTTGCAGTTTTTGTTACTATTTTTTTGTCCGGATAAGTTGATACAAGTATCACAGGTTTCATAGTAAACGATAAATTTACCTGATTAAAAAAAGTAACAATACTTTGGAACTAGATTTTATTACCGAAAATTCGATTATTTACGTCCTAATGGCTTGGGTAGTAATTGTTTTAGTAGCAAAAGGTCTAAAACTACAAAATCGAGGTTTTGAAATTAAAGCTTACAGTCTAACTTACAAAAATTATGGAGTACAAAATGCTCTCACAAAAATGTTGAGTCGGACAAGAAGGGGGATTAGAGTTTTTGCAGATATTAGTGTTGTTGCAGGATTTTTAATGATGGGTTTTGCTTTCTGGTTCTTACTAAATAATGTCTCAAATTATTTTGTAGAACCAACAGAATTTTCAGAATTAACGGTACTAATTCCAGGAGTTACATTAACATCTTCAGCTTCAATTACATACTTTCTGTTATCCATTCCAATTGTTTTAATAATTCATGAGGGAGCACATGGAATTGTTGCTACTTTAGAAAAAATAAAAATAAAAACTGGAGGCTTTGCGATCTTCATAGCTCTATTTGCAGGATTTGTAGAACCAGATGAAGAAGAATTTAACAAGGCAAAAAAGATCTCAAAACTAAGAGTAATTGGTGCTGGTGCTACATCAAATGTTATTTTTTCTTTTGCATTAGGGGCTATCCTTCTAACAAATCCTCTTTTTGCAATAGTTGTACCTGAGCCAATTCTTGGGTGGATGTATGAAGAACCAGATGGTGTATTGGTATTATCCATAATTGAAGGATCTGGTGCAGAAAAAGCAGGACTTATGCCAAATGATATAATCACAGCAATTGATGGAATTGATGTAAGGACCCCTCTTGATTTTCAAAAAGCTGACATTGTACCAGGTAAGACAGTTAACGTATCAATTTTACGATCCGGGCAACAAATTGAAATGTCAATTGTAATTATGCCTGCCGAGGATGATCCCGAACGAGGATTGATTGGCATAATAAGAGATAATTCATTTGCATACAAACCAGTTTATAATTTCATTGAGTGGAATAATCCGTCTTTATCGATGTTCTTACTATGGTTGTGGATGATTTCATTTTTTATTGGAGTCATAAACATGTTACCGTTACCAATACTTGATGGCGGAAAATTTATTCATAGTATTATTGATAAGAAAATTTCAGAGAGAGCAGTCAATGGTATTATGTGGGGAATTTATGGATTTACTTTTGTTTTATTTGGTTTAAACATTGCACTTTCCTATATAAAATCTGGATGGTTTACTATCTAATATTTTATCATTTTTATTTAAATTCATTAAATCTATATCATACGTGATTAAATTACAGATATGAAATGTGATAGATGTCAAAATGTAGCGGTATACTCTCGTAAATATTCGGGTGAAAATCTATGTTCCATTTGTTTTTCAGATTCAATTTTACGAAAAACTGCTAAAACTATTTCTAAATTCAATATGATAAAAAATAATGAGCTTGTTTGTGTGGCTGTCTCTGGTGGAAAAGATTCACTAGCATTATTACATATTCTTCATCAAATGTCTAAAAACCATAATTTTAGGATTAAAGTGATAACAATTGATGAGGGAATTCCAAATTATAGGAATGAGGCATTAGAAATTGTTAAGAGTTTTTGTGGAAAAATTAATGTAGATTATTCTGTATATTCATACAAGGACATATTTGATCTAACACTTGATGATGCACTTAATTTAAGAGAAAATGAAAAAATGTCTTCTTGCTCTATATGTGGAACATTAAGGCGTAGAGCAATGGATTATGCTGCAAATGATATAGGTGCTGATATAATTGCAACTGGTCATAATTTAGATGATAATCTTCAAAGTTTTTTAATTAATATGCTATCAGGGGATACAAACAAAATTGGTTGGATGGTTCCTGACACCTCAAAAAACTCTTTGAGAAAGATAAAGCCGTTTTGTGAAATTTATGAATCGGAAATTGTTTTTTACGCCTTTACTAATGAAATTCCATTCCAGACAGAACCATGTCCACATATGAATGAGGGAATACGAACAGAAATTCGTGAATTTTTAAATTCTTTGGAAGGGCATCATTCAGGAATAAAAAATAATCTTTTCAATTCGTTTCTTAAAATTTCAGGAATAGTGAAGAATTCAAACAATAAAGAAAGACGAAATTGTCTAAACTGTGGGAATGAATGTACGGGAAAAATTTGTTCTGTGTGTAATTTAGTTCTAAAACTTAACCAAAAGCGATCCTAATGCAAATATAATAATTCGTTTTACAAAAAGATGGTAGTAGGTAGGATCAGGGTGCTAGCCGTGCCCTATTCTGAAACCGGCTATATGCAGAGATCAGTAACTGCTGGATAAATCTCTAGATAGATAGTTCCCGCTTGGTGTACGGAAATGAACCCACGCCGAGGCGGGTGGATGTAGGACTGGGATTATCCGAAGGGATAATTCCCAAGACCGAACCGTTGAAAGGGATGAGGTCCGGGAGGGAGCAATCCTAAGATGGAACACTCACGCTTCCTCGTCAACGTGGCGGATCTTGTATGCCTTGAAATGGGGCTACCCGTCTAGACTGGAACTAGCAGAGCTACTACTATATACTTTAAAATAATTTTTTCATATGTGAATTCCTTCTTTTCCTCAGAAAATAAAAGAAGTTATTTTGATTTTAAAAAACAAATTTCCCCACAAATTCAATCTTTATTTGATTCATTAAGAGATTATTGTTTTTCTTTAGGAAGTAATGTAATAGAAGATGTACGAATGCATAGAATAGTTTTTTGTAAATCTATTACTTTTAGATGGTTTGCTGATATGGAACCTGAACAAGACTCAGTTTTACTCAAAATCCAAAGAAGTAGAAAAGAGCCTAATCAAACTATAAGAATAAAAGTTAGCGAAGATCTTAATCAGATAAAAGATTCTCTTAAAGATGCATTTAAAACAATTCACTAGTAAAGAACTTCAAATTTTGTAAATTCTCCTTTGTATTTTTCATTTTTAATTTCAATGTCTTCAACTCTTGCTTTTGCAGATCCCGCATGACACCATTCAATTAGAGTACTAACATCAGTGTCTTCACCTTCAAGTAATGCTTCAACTCTTCCATCCTTTAGATTTCGTACCCAACCATTTACATTATTTTTTTTTGCTTGAACTTTTAGAGCCTGTCGGAAAAAGACGCCTTG
>JAQBHA010000102.1:0-9085 GCA_032128215.1 Nitrososphaerota archaeon
CAAAAATACGAAATATGGAACTTAAACGTGAAATTCCTCCAAACTCTGTTGCAAAAATGATGTCAAATATGATGTATGAGCGAAGATTCTTCCCACTCTTGACTCAGGTAATAGTTGGTGGCGTTGTAGGCAAACCAGTAATCTATACATTAGATCCATTAGGTTCTGTACTTCCAGATGATTATGCTGCAGTAGGTACAGGTGCAGAGATGGCCCTTGGAGTTTTAGACCCTCAATACAAAGAAAATATGACTGAACAAGAAGCAAAAGATTTAGCAATAAAAGCAATTCGTTCAGCTAGTCTACGTGACTCATTTAGCGGTGACGGCATTGACATGCTTGTCATAAACAAAAATGGATCTACAATGTCTACTGAAAAAATAAGTTAATCTTTGATTAATTTTCCAGATTCCCAATATATATCAGAAATATAATGCATATTTTTTACAATTTCTCCTTTGCTTAATGATTTCATCTCTGAACTTGGGACACACGATTTTCCTACCGCAAGAAATTTGTGTTTTGATTCTTCTTTTATGCACACCAATTGATCTTTTTCAAACTGTGAATAGTTAGTAATGCCAGGTCTCATCACATTTGCTCCATTGCACATGAATTTTACAGCTCCCATATCTACCATAACAAAAGGAAACTTTTTTAGAATTTCAGTTTCTGTTAAAAACGGAAGATAGGCATCCTTTATCTTTATTGCTTTTAGCCCAGATCCTGTAATAATTAGGACGTCGTCTTCGAGATAATGAAATTTTAGATTCTTAATTTTTGGAAGATCAACTTTCCATTGTGAAGAAATTTCCTTTACTACTTCAGCAGTTTCACTCTTAGAAATAAGATTAGATTTCAAATTTTTGAAATCTCTTGTCTTATATCAAGAAGGTCACGTATGATAGAGCTAGCTGTTTCTATACCTCCCGCGCCTCTACCTATAATGGTCTGAGTTCCTGAATGTTCTGAAGTAAATGAAATAGCATTTAGAGTACCATTTACACATAAGGGGTTATCTAAAGAAATCTCTATAGGAGATACAATAAGCTCTTTGTTGCATGATGCTATCAACTTTATAGCAGATTTTTTTTTCGCAGCATTTTTTACATCATCTGAAGAAACATTTCTAATTCCAGTTATCTTGATGTCGGGCATGGTTACTTTAAGATCCATTACCCAATTTGCTAAAATTACAAGTTTTGCTGCTGCATCAAGACCATCCAAGTCCAACGATTCATCAGCTTCAACATACCCCTTTTGTTTTGCGTCATTAAGGGCATCTTGAAAGGACATTCCGTTTGCCATGTTTGTGAGAATATAATTTGTAGTGCCATTTAGTATACCCTCAAATGATACAATTCTCTCTCCAAGTAAACTATTTTTTGCATAATCTAAGATTGGGGTTCCACCACCTACAGTACCACTAAACCTTAACAAAACTTGATTGTAGGTTGCAAGTTCCATTAAAGATGGAAAAGCCAATGCTAATGGTCCTTTGTTGACAGAAATAACATGTAATCCATGTTTCATAGCTTCAGTAATGTGAGTCATTCCAGGTTCTGCATCTTTATAATTACTTGCAGTAGTTTCTACAAGTACATCTGCGTCTAGGCTTTTAATCAAATCCACACCAGACAGATTATTTTTAATTGAACTATATTTTTTTATAGTGCCGTATTTTTTTTTGACATCTATCAATTTAGATAAATCTAATCCGGCAGATTCTACTGCGCTTCCTTTAGTGTCAAATGCCCCAACAATTCTAGGTTTTAGCCCAAATCTTGCATACAGATCTTCTGACCTTGATTCCAATAGTTTTGCAAGGCTTTGACCAACTACTCCAAAACCGCAAAGAATTAGCCGCAATTTACCACAAATCCGTAAGACATTCTCTCATCTAATGAGTTTTTCCGTGTCAAAAAACACAGTCACTCGTTTTTTTTATCTAGATTTAATGAAACTGAATTGATACAAAATCGAAGATTTGTGGGTTTAGGTCCATCATCAAAAACATGTCCCAAATGGGCACCACATTTTTTGCACATGACCTCTGTTCTAATCATTCCATATTCAGTATCAGATTCACATTTAATATTTTCATCATTTATTGGTTTGAAAAAACTTGGCCAACCTGTTCCAGATTCAAATTTTGAATTAGAATCAAAAAGTTCATTACCACAACATGCACATTTGTACATTCCCTTTTCTTTACAATCATTATATTTTCCTGTAAATGGTCTTTCAGTATCTTTTTTTCTACAAACTCTATATTGGTCTGGCGTTAGGGTTTTTTGCCAGTCTTCATCTGTTTTTGAAACTATTTCATCAGATGACAATGTTAATGCCCACTCTTTTTTTCTTCAGTTCTTTTTTCTGATTCAAATCTTTCTAACTCATATTTTTTTAAATCAACGAACCTTATAATTTTACTTAAATTTGGGTGTACCATTTTAATTTCTTTGAACATGCTTTGTGCAACATCTCTATAATCTACATGACCTTGTGGAACTGTTCGCAATTCAATTAAATGACAAGCTTCTCGTAAATTTAACCGCATAAAATATGGATAATTATATGCAAAATTTACAACATACTGTGCATATGCTGGATGCTTTTTCCTAATTGTCTCAAACACTTCTTTTGATTTATACATACAATCTTTAAAGTCCTTATCAATTCCAAGAATGGAAATTTCCTTTGGCATTTTAAATCCATGATTTGTAGTTAGTAATTGTCGTTCAAGTGTAAGTACTCTATGTCTATGAAAGTCTCTGAACATTCCAAAATTGTTTATTAAATCAAAGGTATAATTTACCATTTCAAACGCACGTCCTGGTCTATGCCGTCTATTTTTTCGTAATTTAGAAAAAGATAATAGTGTTTGATTTTTTTTAGCGGGAGACAATTTTTTAACATTGGCAAGTATCTTGTGATAGGGAATCCCGGGAGACTGCTCATAAAGGATAGCAGTAATTACCTTATCAATTGCCGCAGACTCTGGTTCATAATCTACTAATTTAGTTAGGCTGGTTTTTGGTGTATCCTCTTTACAATATTTCATAGCAAATTTTAGAGAGGATTTACGAATATTTTGTAGGTAATTTTGCATTGCTTTTCCGTATTTATCGTTTGAACGTCTAACGAAAGACTTTATGGTTGAATCTAATTCATGTTTTATTTTTCCAGCTAGAATTTTTTCTTCTTCTAAATCTGAGCTAAAGAGAACTGTTAACAAATATTCAAATGCTCTACCATTTCCTGTAATCCCCACATTAGTTAATGTTGACGCAGGTAATAGACCACGTAAAATGTCAAGTGCTTTCGCCTTTGTTGAACCTCTATAGATTATTTCCGCAGATTTTATTGCAGCGCTATCTTTTAACTTTGTATATTGTTTTTCAACTCCGTTAGAATCTTTGAATGAATATTTTTCTATTGGATATTTTTCTCTTACATATTTTATCATCGGTTCAATGTTTTGTGAATATACATCAAAATCTAAATTACAAGATTCAATGTAACTGTCAGCAAATTTAGAATTCATTATTGTAGAATCTCTGTAGAATTTGTAAACTCCATTTTCTTTTTTATTCCATACAACATATCTTGACGATTTTTCAAGATATGATAATCCTATTCTACGATCTTCAATTTTTTTTACTGCAATGTTTGATAACCCTTCAATTGCAATTTGTGCAGCTCCTAATTCTGCTACAGAATCGTCTCCATATTCAATTAAAACGCGTGTGTAAAATTCCTCTCCTCTTTTTTTATTTGCCAAAAATTCATCAAGAAAAACTCTACGCATACTCTTGTCAGTTCTACTGTAGCGTGACATTAGTGCACCCCGATCTACTTGTTGGGGAGTGGTAACAGCAAACACTGAATCATCTGTATTAGAAAAATGATTCAATAGAATCTTTTTTTCAGACTTTGAAAACTTTTCAGACAATACCATCAAAAGTTTTCTAATTATTAATAACCTATCCTTTTTTTATTTGGATAAGATCTAAATCTGGAGTCTTTTGCATTCCTTTTGTTTGCCAACGTAGCAAAACTTCCTTGAATGCATCTGCGTCTGCTTCTTGTTCTGTATACATTAGCATGGTTACCCATCTCCCCTTGCCAGCTTTTCCTCCAACAGAATTCATCCAAAAACTACTTGGTAGAGTTTTCATAGCTTTATTTTCTGGTTCTCGAGAAATGTCAATCCATCGTTTTGAAACAAATTGTAAAATTTGCTCCATTTCTTCTCTTGTTATCATATGATATGACCCAAAAGTATCAAATTTTAAAATTACTATAATCAGGATTAACTTTAGTTAAATTGTTCTTACTAAAACTGGAAACCTTGTTAACACTTTGTCGGTTATAGCAATCTCTAAACAGTTGACTATGAGCAATGACGAAATCCAGATTATCGGAAAAAAAGTCAAGGACATGTACGGCACTCCTGTAGGTAAAGTCGTTGGAACAATAAGTGATATCGATGGTAGCATACAGACAGTTGGAGTCGATTGTGGCGCAGATGGATTAAAGCAAATTCAATTTGAGCAACTAGTAGTTCAAACTGATGTTGTAATCTTTATTCCTAAATGGAGACTAGACTCTCAACGATTATTGAGAGAAAAAGGCTTGACTCTTCGTCGTCTAAAGGCATTGATTGAACTAGTTTCTGAAAATGATGACATGAAAGAATCAGCAGAAATGCTAAATGAAAAATACAAATCAAGACTATCTATATTGGATGAAACAGAAAGCAAAATCAACGCCCAACTAGAAGCAAGGGCTGCAGAATTAGATGAGCAACTAAGATCAGTTAAAATGCTTATCTTTGATGCAAAGATGCAGTACAAGAGTAATGAGATCTCCGAGTCAACGTTTGAGTCAGTTAAGACCCAAACAACTGATTTGATTGAGCACATTACTCATGAACAAGCTGAAATCTCAAATGTTCAAAGACGTCTTCAAGACCTATCAATGGAAGTTCAGACTACAGAAACCCCCCGACAGCAGCTTCAAGAAGAAGTAACATCATACCTTGACACCCAAAGTGAGTCAGAAGTACAAACAAAACTTCCAGAAGTACCAGAACAATCTCCAGAAATCCCAACTCAGCAACAATCCCAACCCATATCTGCACCAATAATTACGCCTATCCAACAAGCGTCATCCCATCATGATGCAAACAACCCTAATGCTGAAAAGAAACCCGAAGAGTCCGACTGGCTTGCTAGAATGGAAGCACAATAAATTCTAAAAAACACTTTTTTTCTTTTATTTTCAGATTCCTTTATTTTTTATTATTAGTTTTTATTTTTTTAAAATCTTGTTACGACAAAAAAAATTGCAAAACCAATTAGAAATACTATTCCAGAATAGCTTAAAATTTTAAGCCAAATTGGGGGCTGGGAATTCTTATCCAAATATTTGCCTGTGACTAATTTAAAATTAAAAATTGCGATAACAGGTGCTACTAAAAATGAGATAGTAGTAGCAACATCAACTAGTTCCTTCAACTTATTGCCAAATTGAAAAATAACAATTAATGAACCAATTCCAAGAATGAAAATAATAATTATATACATATTTTTTGAAAAAAATGATTTTTCATCATCCACCGGTTTCTCAAACATTAATTCGATAGTTCTTCCTAAAGATCTTGAATATCCATCAAATACTGCAATAATGGTTCCAAACATTACACTAAATGCAGCTGACGCTATTATGATATGGCTCCACCCACCGATAGTTTCAGTATAAAGAGTAACTACCTTATTGGCAAATAATGAATTGTTGTTAGGCAATATTTCCCCAGAACCAAAAAATATGTAAGATCCTAATATTACAAACATAAAGGCCATAACTGCCGTAATAACATATCCTATTCTAAACTCAAATAGTGTTTCTTTTAATTTTGGTTTAAATTTTGTCTGTTTTATTCTTTCTAGTGTCCATAAACTATTCCAACTTGAGATATCTACTGCAGTAGGCATCCACCCCATCAATGCTATAAGAAAGAAAATCCCAGCTTGATCCCAAATTATTCTTGGCTCAAACCTCTCAATTTTTTCAACTGGTCCATTGATTAAAGCTAAAATAAAAGCAGTGACAGTTGAAATGACTAAAACAAAAGTAATGATTTTAATCAAACTATCCAATACTCTATATTTTCCAACGGTTAAGATTGCGGCGCATACAATAAACAAAATAACTACAGTCCAAATTCCTAAAAATTCAATTTGAAATAAATTTTCTAGAAAACCTGCTGTAACAAAGCCCACTGCTGCTGTAACAAAAAACATTGAACCAATCGTTATCATAAAGTACAAAACGAGTGGTTTTTTACCTAAAACTTTGTAACCATCAATTATACTTGTTCCCGTAACATTTGCATATCGTGATCCATATTCAAAAAATGGATATTTTAATAGACTAGCTAACAAAACAAATGCAATTAATGCAAAACCAAATTCTGCTCCCGCTCTAGTTGACTGAATTAAATGTGATACGCCAATGGCAGTACTTGCAAACAACACCCCTGGCCCTAATGTTTTTAACAGTCGATCAAATCTTTCATTCAATACTTTTCTACCCTTTTTGCGTTAAGAAGAATTTTCATTTTTATTAACTTGCTGTCATGATAGACAATTGTATATGGAGTTTGAAAGTTACAATATAGGGCTAGATAACGACAATTTAGAAATACGCCAAAAAGCAGAGGCTGATTTTATTTCATTTTGGGACACACAAGCAAAGAATCTTTCTTGGTTTTCCCCCTGGACAAAAACATTGGATTGGAATCCTCCCTTTGCTAGGTGGTTTGTAGGGGGCACTCTTAATGCATCATATAACACACTTGATATTCATCAAAATGCCAGAGCAAAAAAACCAGCTATTTTATGGGAAGGCGAAAACGGCGAAAGCCGAGTTTTAACCTATGAGGATCTCTTAGTTCAAGTAAACAAATTTTCAAATTCTTTAAAATCTCTGGGATTAAAAAAAGGAGATAGAGTCACAATCTATCTTCCAATGATTCCAGAGTTACCAATTTCCATGCTTGCATGTGCAAGAATTGGTGTTATTCATACTGTAGTTTTCTCAGGGTTCAGCTCAAATGCGTTAAAAGATAGAATTTATGATTCTAAATCTAAAATTGTAATCACAGCTGATGGTGGTTTTAGAAGAGGCTCTGTTGTAAATCTCAAAGAGATAGTAGATGAAGCTATCAAAGAACTAGACTTTGTTCAAAATGTAATTGTTTTTCAAAGAACAAAAATTGAAATCAAGATGAATTCAAAAGACAAATTATGGTCTGAGATAATGCAAGGCTCTTCAATTAAATGCCAACCTGAAAATCTTGAGAGCAATCACCCGCTCTACATTCTTTATACTTCAGGAACTACAGGTAAGCCAAAAGGTGTTCTTCATGGAACTGGTGGCTATCTAACTCATTTACATTCAACTTTCAAATGGGCTTTTGACATAAAAGATTCTGATATATTTTTTTGTACAGCTGACATTGGATGGGTAACAGGACACAGCTATGTAGTTTATGCTCCGTTATTGCACGGTTCAACTGTAGTAATGTATGAAGGTGCACCTGACTATCCAGACATTTCTAGAATGTGGAATATTATTCAGAAATACAAAGTTTCAATATTTTATACAACACCAACTGCATTGAGAATGTTTATGAAGTTTGGAAATGATATCCCAAACTCGTTTGATCTTTCAACGTTAAGGCTACTAGGAACTGTAGGTGAACCAATTAACCCACAAGTTTGGAATTGGTATTTTAAAACTATTGGAAAAGAAAAATGCCCCATAATTGATACTTGGTGGCAAACTGAAACTGGTGGCATGATGCTCTCCCCCTTACCTGGGTTAGAAACAATACCACTAAAGCCAGGATCTACAACTCGTTCAATCCCTGGTACAGATGTAGATGTAGTTGATGAAAACGGTACTGCGACATCACCAAACACTAAAGGTTATTTGGTTATCAAAAAACCTTGGCCTGGGATGCTTTTGACTTTGTGGGGTGATGATGATAAATACAAAACTGTCTATTGGTCAAAATACAGAAACTCCTACTATTCTGGAGACTATGCCATAAAAGATGAGGACGGATATTTTTGGATTCTAGGTAGAGCCGATGATGTTCTAAAGGTAGCAGGCCATAGAATAGGCACTGCTGAACTGGAAAGTAGTATTGTATCTCACACTGATGTAGCAGAATCTGCAGTATGTGGAATTCCAGATGAAATCAAAGGTGAGGTAATTATTGCATTTGTTGTTCTAAAACATGGCATTAAGAAAAATGAAGACCTTCTAAGAGATGAAATTACTACAATAATCAGGAATGGAGTAGGCCCAATAGCCACCCCTGAACAGATATACTTTGTTTCAAAACTTCCAAAGACTCGAAGCGGAAAAATTATGCGACGTTTATTAAAATCAATTGCAAAAAATGACCCAATAGGAGATGTGAGTACTCTTGAAGATGGTGCCGCAGTAAATGAGATTCAGTCCGCATTGGATGAGTTAAAAAAATCATTAAAAAAATAGAAAAATCAATCTCTTTAGAAAATATTTCTTTTGTTCATTATGCACAGACATCATGTTAAAGTTTCATACTATACTACCATGATATGAAAATTATTGTGGCTTTTGTTTTGGTCGCAATAGTTTTCACTCCAAGTACGGTATTTGGTTGGAAATCAATCAATTATGCAGATCATAAATGCATTGTTGATTGCAATTCTGAGTACGGCAGTTTTGATTCTTCAAATCCTACAAATTTCATGATGATGGGAATGCTTTCACTCCTTGGTATTGGGCTTTTAATAAAGTATAAAAAATTAGATAAATATGAAACATTTTCAATTAACTGTAAAACTTGTAAACGTAATACACATGGTTTAAAGTGCCCAATGTGTGAGTCTGAAAAACAAAGGGCGGTGTAATGCCATGACCACTTATCCTTTAATTGTTCAACTATTTGATGGGATTCCACACCGAAATTGTTTTAGTTCAACTTTAATTATGATGATACTTGGTATTCCTATTCGTATTTTTT
>JAQBHA010000103.1:0-7151 GCA_032128215.1 Nitrososphaerota archaeon
TAAAACCTGCCAAGTTGCATTAGGACCAGCAATTGGTTGGACTCAAGAGGGTCTGGAAGCAATGGAAAGAAAAAACGTTTCTGCCATTCAGACAGTGTACAATATCTTAGAACAATCCCCTGGAAACGAATTGATGAAAAAGGCTGTCAATAATGATGTGGGAATTCTAGTACGAGTTCCTGATGCATCTGGAATCCTAACGGGGAAGGTAGATGCAAATACCAAAATTGACGATAAGGATCACCGCTCAGTTCGAAAAGGGGAGTGGATTAAAGCATCGCTAGAAAAAGTAGAACAATTAAAGCCAATTGCAAAAAGAAATAGTCTGAGTATTACAGAACTAGCAATAAAATTCATCTTATCAAAGAAAGGGGTTTCGTCGGTATTACCCACTATGATTAGTACTGATGAAATAGAGATGTTTGCTGAAATGTCAGATGGTAAATACATTCCAGAATCTGATATGAAGGAAATTGATTCTTTATACAATTCCTGGCCTTCCTACGAATTAAAAGCCACACCTCAAACAGTCTAAATTAATTTAAAAATTATTTTACGCTGGAATTATTTCCTCTAAGGAAAAATTCTGCTCAACAAAATATTCTACACGGGTCTTTTTGAATTCTCGTGCGCTAAATAAAATCTTGTAATCATCTACGTTTATCTGCTGTTGAATAGTTTTTGCCATCTCTTGTGCTTCATCTTCTGATTTGCAATGAATCATCGAAAATACATTGTAAGGCCAATCAGGATATACAGGTCTCTGATAGCAGTGACTAACTTGTGGAAATGCACCAAGTTTTACACCTACATCAGTAATGCGTTCTTCTGGTACTTTCCAGACGATCATTCCATTTGCAACAAAACCTACATCTCTGTGACGTAGAATAGCTGCAAATCTCCTCATGACACCAATTTCTTCATAATTTCTCAGTTTATCAAATATCTGCTCTTCAGTCATGCCAAGATTTTGAGAAGCTTTTGAAAATGGTTTATCTACAATTTCTAGATCTTTTTGGAGTTCTCTAATGAACTCCTTGTCTTCTTCAGTAGGAGTAAATTTTACATCACTGATTTTTTTCTTTTCTTCTGATGGTTTTATTTCATGTTTTTTTTCATCAACCATATCAAGCTTGACACCAATTTTGAATAGCTGTATTGTTGGAAGTAATCTGACTTTTTTAATTCCTTTAAGTTTTGAAAATTTATCAACTTCGTTTTTTAGATCAGAGCCAGGTGGAACTGCCAAAGTAAACCACAAGTTAAACTGATGGTTTCTTTCATAGTTATGACTTACCCCAGGATGACGGTTAATTTGTTGAGCAATAGAATCAAGATGATCTGGCTCAATCTCCATTGCTACAAGTGCGCTTTTGTACCCAAGTTTTCTTGTATCAAAAATAGCACTTAGTTGTCGTAGAACCCCTATTTTTTTAAGATTGGTTAATCGTTCTTTTACAACCTCAGGAGTTATTTTAAATTTTTTTGCAATATCATGATATGGTTGAGAGCAAAGTGGAAAGGTCCATTGAATCTCATTTAGGATTTCCTTGTCTAGATTATCCATTGAGGCACCCATTACCACATGAGATTTCTCTTTCAATTAAAAATGTAGCTAGATTCATTGAATCTATAAATAGAATTTCAAAGGTGGCAGATTGTTGATAGTAGATCTTAATCTAAAAGGAAATTTGGTGATAGTAGTAGGAGGCGGAGCTGAGGGAATGAAAAAAGTAAATTCGCTTCTGACTCAAGATTGTAAGATTTTAGTAATTAGTGACAAAATCAATACACAGTTAGCAAATTATGTAAAACAAAAAAAAATTAATTTTAAAAAAACAAAATTAAAAGATGCAGATTTTCTTTTAAAATACAAGCCATTTTTAGTAATGGCTGCAACTGACGATAAAGAGATTAATAGGAAAATAATTCAAAAGGCAAAAAAAATGAATTGTTTGGTTTATGCTTCTGATGACCCTGAAGTAAGCGACTTTGCACACCCTTCTGTAATTAACATAGAAGATACAATTCAGATTGCTATCTCAACTGGCGGTAAGAGTCCGGCGATGGCAAAAAAACTAACATTACAAGCAGAGAAGATTTTTAAAAAAATTATAAAAAAAGAAGATATTTACCAAATTAAATTACAGCAGATCGCTAGAGATACTGCAAAAAAGGTAATTCCTACCCAGTTAGAGCGAAAAAAATTCCTTTATTCAATATTAAACGATAAAATGATTAAACAGTTAATAAAAGACAATAAATTAAAAAAAGCGCAGCAGAGGGCTATGTTGATGTTAAGGAACTGGAAATGAATCAAGATATAATTAATGCAAGGATTACATTTCGTAATTCACCCATTCATGTTTTAGAGAAGTTTACATTCAAGAATATTGATGATGCTTATTCTAATTTTAAAAAACATTCTGGATTATCGGAATGTGTAATTTTGCAAACTTGTAACAGAGTCGAGTTATTTGGAACCGCAAAAGATTATGACCTTGAAAAAATTAAAAAAACATGGGCATCTCTTGCAGGGTTAGATGAGACTGCGTTCAAGGAAAATCTAGAGCTCAGTGAAAATGAAGAAGTGTATCATCATTTATTAAAATTAACTTCAGGTTTGGACTCAATGGTTTTAGGAGAAGAGCAGATACTGGGACAAATCAAAAATTCAATTACCACTGCTAGACAAGCCAAGTTTTCAGGAGAGCGTCTTAATACTCTATTTGATAAAGCAATCCAAATTGGAACCAGAGTAAGAAACTCAACTGGAATTAGTAGAGGTGGAATATCAGTTGGCTCAATGGCTGTAAAACTTGCAGAAGAGAATGTTGATGATCTAAAAACAAAACGAATTTTGTTAATTGGAACAGGAGAGTCTGCTACACTGGTTGCAAAATCTCTTAAAAAAAGGGGTTATGAATTTTTTATTTCTAGTAGAACGCTTGAAAGATCAAATGCATTTGCGGAAACACTTGGGGGCAAGCCAATTAGGTTTGAAGAAGTGTTAACAGGTTTTGAGAATTATGATGTGTTATTTGTTGCAACTTCTGCCCCATATTTTCTAGTCACATATGAACGGATTAAACATGCAACGGATACAAAACAAAATGGCATTATGATTTTAGATTTATCAAATCCAAGAACAGTGGATGAAAAAGTAACAACTCTTCCAGGAATTAAACTCATGAATCTTGATCAAATTGCAGAAATGGTAGATAAAAACATGAAGAATAGAATGGGCAAGGTTTTAGCCGTTGAAAATATAATTAGTGAGGAATTACTAGTAGTTGATGCATCAATGAAACGACTAGACGCAGAACCAATTGTTAAGGATGTATTCAAAAACATAGATTTACTCAGAATAAAAGAATTACAAAAGGCTCTTCAAATGCTAGGCGAGACTGATGAAAAACGTGTCAAAATTATTGAAGAGCTTACAAAAGCTATTGTGGAAAGTATTGTATCAGCACCAATGAATAATCTTAGAAAAGCTTCAGAGCAAGGAAATCCAGAGTTACTCGACGCTGCAAGTAAACTTTTTAATTATAATAAAAAAGATCAGTGATTGTAGCAGACTAGAATTATATAACTAACAGATAGATTTTTGACATGTCAACTTTTCCTAATCGACGTCTTAGAAGATTACGGAAAAATGAAAAGATTCGTGAATTAGTTCAAGAAACACGACTCTCTACAAAAGATTTCATTTGTCCTGTCTTCGTTCAGGAAGATATAAAAAAATCTGTCAAAATTGATTCAATGCCTGATATTGAAAGATTTCCTCTTGACGGGGTAAACGATGAGATAGGTAGAATTATTGATTTGGAAATTCCCGCAATAATGTTATTTGGTGTTCCATCATCAAAAGATGATGTAGGTAGCGCCGCATATGACGAAAATGGAATTGTTCAAAAGGCAATAACTCAAATTCGAGAAAATTTTGGAGAAAAAATTGCGATCATGGCAGATGTATGTCTTTGCCAATATACCAAATCAGGGCATTGTGGAATAATTAAAAATAATAAAATTGATAACGACTCTAGTAATGAAACTTTAGCAAAAATTGCTGTCAGTCAAGCTAAGGCAGGAGTTGATTTGGTAGCACCATCTGCTATGATGGATGGTCAAGTTATTACAATACGTCGTGAATTAGATGACGCAGGATTCTCAGATGTTGCAATAATGTCACATTCTGCAAAACATAGATCATCATTTTATTCCCCTTTCCGTGATGCTGCCGAATGTGCACCACAATTTGGAGACAGAAAAACTTACCAGGTTCCATTCACTAATGCACGTGAAGCAATGAGAGAAGTAGAGATGGATGTTAATGAAGGAGTTGACATTGTTATGATTAAGCCAGCTTTGGCATATCTTGATCTAATTGCGGAAACAAAAAAACGATTTAATGTCCCAGTGTCTGCATATAGTGTATCTGGAGAATATGCACTTGTAAAAGGTGCAGCAAAACAGGGATGGATCCAAGAAAACGATGTGCTAATAGAGATTTTGTATTCAATTAAACGAGCTGGGGCAGATATGATAGTTACTTATTTTGCAAAATCTGCTGCAAAGATCATTAATGAGTAGCCCATGAGAGATGACCAGCGATTCGAAATAGAGCGTGCTTTTGATCTATTACCTCATGTTGTAGGGGCAAGCTGGACAGTTATGTGGTTTAGGTTAAATGAAATAAAAAAGCCATCTAGAGAAGAGTTTCGTAGCAAAGTTCTAGGATATTTTGATTTGCTAAATCCACTTTTTCACTCTTTTTCAGATTCAAAAGAATTCAGAGAGATTATCCTTTATATCAATCAACGAAAAAGTGAGGAAATTGAAAAAATTAAAAATGGGGAGAATAAAGAGATAGAAAAAAGATACGATAGGTATGTGGATTATGGTTAAATTTCCTTTTTCAAATCACTGAGAAATTTTTTAACAATCTTTGTTCTACGTTTAGCCTCAATTTTTCCAGATTTTGTGTTCATTTTAGATTCTAATTTAAGAAGTTTTTTGTAAAAATGGTCTACAGTCCATTCTTTGTCATTAGACTTTCTTGAAATACAAAAAGGATCCTTCTTATTGTAAAATGATCTGTTTTCGGCCCCTCCTACGGCGAAAGTTCTTGCAATACCTATTGCGCCTATCGCATCAAGCCTATCTGCATCCTGAACTATTTTTCCTTCTAAGGTTGTAGGAATTTTATTTTTAGAAAAACTATGATTTTCTATTGCATCTGAAATAATTTTTATCTCACTATTAGTGTAATGATATTTTTTAAGAATTTTTTTTGCTTTGAGGGCACTTTTGGTTGAGGAGGTTTTTGATCTTTTATTAGATTTTGGAAAAGAAATTATATCATGTAATAAAGATGCTGTGAGTACAAGTTTTTTATTTGCTTTTTCGGTTCTGCATATATGCTTGGCATTACTATAAACTCTTTTTACATGTTCAAAATCGTGGGCAGGGTCGTTTTCTTCCATTATTTTTTCTACTTCAGTGTATAATCGTCTGAGTGCTTTCAATTAAAATCTCCAAATTTTAGGTCTGACAAGCTTGAACTTTCTTTGTGTAATTAACATGCCCCAGTCAATACTTGCAAATAAGACTAAACTTCCAATACCAAGAACATCTGCAATTATTATACCAATAAAGGGTTCATCAAAGAGTTCAAGAAATGGAACCAGCACTACATCACTAATTGATAACATGATATAATATGATAAAACTCGACCTAACCAAAAACCAATGTATATGCCAATACTCTTGACTCGCATTAACCCAAAAGCTACAAAAAGCATATTGGTCGGAAGTGGTGTCGCTGCAAAAAGAAATGAGGTTAAAATATACCCAAATTTTCTTCGATTAAGAAAATTTCCAATTATATCAAGATTTGATTTTTGTTCTTCTCCCGCAAATCTTCTAAAAAGATGACTAATTCTTTTTAGGAAAAATCTGCCAATAGTTGTTCCTGTGGCTCCAACAAGAATTAGTACAATTGGGTCCAGGGATGGCTCTAATGCTTGGTATGAGGCCAACACCATCCACGAGGGTGGCATAAAAAGTGGAGCAGAACCAATTGCCAATAGTATTAAAAATATTCCAAAATAAGAATAATTAGATAAAATTTCTAAGATATCGATCATTTTTCACCATCATACGGCGTAATTCTTTATCTAAATCATTGGGAGCCGTTTTACTAATGAAAAAAATGAAAAAACCGTTAAGAAAGTGAAAAAAAAATATGTTTTGGAATAAAAAGATCATGTTGTTCAAAAAAAAGAACAGTTTATTCAATATCTTTATATTCGATTTTGATGTTATTATTATATGTCTTCCTCTGCTTGGAAATGTTTTAGATGTGACCTAACATTTAAGGAAGAAAATCATGCAAAACTTCATCAAGAAATTTCTAAGCATTCTGTAAGATCTGTCAAAATTATTACGGCATAGAAAAATATTAATTTGTTTTAATTTTTCGATTTTTTTTATTTATTGTAAAATATAGTGCAGGAGGTGGGATTTGAACCCACGAACCCCTAAAGGAAAGGATTTCCTATTGTAGAATCTTGAGTCCTTCTCGGTTGACCGGGCTTCGATACCCCTGCAACTTCTGCGGAACATTCGTGTTAAAAAAAGCTTTATAATTAGCTCATAAAAACATGAAAATTATGACTACTACTGAAGAAGCAAAGAATATGCGAAGTGGAATCAATTTAGAAGGAACCGTAGAAAGAAAAGGAGAAACAAGAACCGTTAACAAGAAAGCAGGTGGAACCATTGATGTTTGTGACGCCTATATAGTTGACGATGTCGGCGAAATTAAATTAACACTTTGGGGAGATGACATTCCAAAAATAAACGATGGTTCTAAAGTCAAGATAACTAATGGCTATACCAATACCTTCAAAGGTGAAGTTTCATTGACGAAGGGAAAATTTGGTCAGCTAGAAGTAGTATCTTAGAATTTCTTATAATACCTGAGTTAATCTAGATTTTATTTTCTTTTTCTTAAATTTGATTTTCTTTTAGATTTTCCTTTTCGAACTTTAGATTTTCCTTTTCGAACTTTAGATTTTCCTTTTCGAACTTTAGATTTTCCTTTTCGAACTTTAGATTTTCCTTTTCGAACTTTAGATTTTCCT
>JAQBHA010000104.1:0-3959 GCA_032128215.1 Nitrososphaerota archaeon
GAGCCATTATCAGAAACTGAGATATTTCCAGGATGAGGATCTGCATGAAATATTGAATTACGAAGTAACATTGTAAAAAACACCTTGTGAACATCAATGACTAGTTTTTGCCTATCAATTCCCTTGGCATCAAGGGCTTCGATATTAGTAATTTTGATTCCAGGAACATATTCCATAGTAAGTACGTTTTTTGTTGAATAGTCATCATACACTGAAGGAACTATAACGTTTTCATAATGACTAATATTTTTTTTAATTGTTTTTAGATTTGAAGATTCGATGTTATAATCCATTTCTTCATGAATTGTTTCAATAAATTGTTCTAACATGCCTTGGGCAGAAAATCTAAGATTGGGATCTACAAAAGATAGTGCCATTGGAAGTATTTTTTTGAGAACTTTAAGATCTTGCTCAACAGCTTTTTCAATTCCAGGTCGTTTAACTTTAACAACTACTTCTTGACCATGTAACTTTGCACGATAGACCTGACCTAAGGAAGCCCCTGAAACTGCGTTTTGATCTATTGAATCAAATGTTTCAGTAATTGGGCCTAATTCATTTTCAATAATTGGTTTGACCTTTTCAAATGGAGCAGGAGGAACTTCGTCTTGCAGCTTTGCAAGCTCTTCCATATATGGTTGTGGTAAGATGTCAGCCCTTGAAGAAAGCCATTGACCTAGCTTAATGTAAACAGGTCCTAATGAAATGAATGTATTAAGAACTCTTCTTGCATTTTTTTTGTATTTTTTTGAATCTACATTTTTCCCTTCACTCTTAACCCAATTTCGTCTATCTTTTCTTAATGCTAAAATGGATGGTAAAAGTTTGAAGAGAACCCTAATAGTTAGTAAAGCAGAAATTATGCATCACCTATTGAAGATTTTTAATTTTTTTAGTTAGTGAAAAACCAAGATAACCAAAAACTAAAGATGCTAATACGCCAGGTATAATAGAATTTTTATTATTTTTTTTCATGTATGATGCAACCTTGCCTCCGCCAATAACTGCAGAAGCTAAACCAATCAAAACTTCTGGTGCATCTAAAACTAGATGAGCTAACATATTTTTTCTTGGATCAACTCTGTCTGTGTGAACTAGATACTTGTCATCATATTCTCTAATGTGCAAATTTCCATATCGATATTGTTTTTTTGCACCATTTTTTTGTCCGAGGGGAGTTTCTTGTGTCTTATCTAAAATAAAAGAACCAAGCTCCTTTGGAATTTCAATTTCCTCCCTAACCATTAATTACAAATTTCTCGTATTGAATATATTCTTTGAAAAAATTAAATACATTAAATTAAACTTAAGTACAATTAAAGCGGGTTTTAGGCATGAATTTGAACTAAATGAAGAATTTTCAGACTAATTTTTCTTAACAGCTTCTTTTTTTCGGTTTTTAATTTTTGAAAAAGATACTGCACCTACCATAACTATTATTCCTAAAATAATGAATTGAGAATACTCCATTAAATCAAAACTAGATTCTTGAGTATTTTCTGTCAAATCTGGAATGAGAACTGTAGTATCATATGTTTTAAAAATTTCATCTCGCAGGGAATCTTTGTACCTTGCAGTGATTCGGATGTCGTGTTCACCATATTTTGGCTCACCAACAAATTCAACTGGGATGTTAAAAGGAACAGGAGAATCAAGTTCTATTTCATCTATGTATTGAGTGGTTTTTTTAATATTAGAGTCACCTAATGGTTCTAAAGTTACAAAACCAAATAATGCAATCTCATTTCCTTCATTAATGATTTCACCAATAATGGTTGGTTTTCCAGACAAGTCAATAACATTTACATCATAAATAGTGACATCGATTAATCCTTTAACATAAAAATCAACAATTCGTGATAAAGTATTTTGTTCACCATGTGCATTATAATATGATATTTCCATCGGAGTACGCAGTGTTTGTGAGCTCATAGATCCTGGGACATACACGTCGAATTCAAGTGATTTTTTGGTACCAGGAGCAATTTGGCCAACCTCCCAATTGCTATTGAGAATTACAACATTTTCTACTTTAGTTACTGATTGAGAAGTTGATGAAATAGTTCCCTGTGCATTTTGTAATTCAACTTCAACACCTGAAATAGGTGCTGTACCGTCATTTGTTATTTCAATGGTAACATGATTCTTTTGTAATGAATAAAGAAATGGATCTAAAGCACGCATGTTGATAACGCTTTTACCAGTTACTTTGAAATTAAAATCATAAAATGAATTTCTTACTCCAGATTCTCGAAGTCTTGAATAATCTATTTTGACTGAAGCAGGATACTGTTTGATTTCAGCCTTATCACCGATATCAACAAAGAATGTAATTTTAAAAACTTCTCCTGCAAGGGAGCTTGAATCAAAATCAGCCTCAATTAGTGGACCAGAACCACTTGTTGGAGAAAAACCAAAAGGTAAGGAAAGTTGCCCTCTAATCCCAATAATATCTTGGGTTCCTACATTTGCAAATACAATTGTAAAAGGTACATTTCTGTCACCTGGATTTACTTCAATCTTTACTTTATCAGTCCCAAAATATGCATCTAAAAATTTCACATCGCCGAAATTCCTTTCAAATGGAGAATCGCCGGAGCTGACTTGAGCAAAAACATTTTCATAAGAAATTGGTCCCATAATTATAATTGCAGTTATAGCAATTACTAAAAATTGTAATTTCATGCTACAATCTCCATTTCTGGAGGTTCTTCACCTTCAAATGCTCGTCCGTCTTTGATAGTGATTACTCTATCAACATCACCAAATTGTTGTCGGTCATGGGTTACAATAACGAATGTTTGGCCTAACTTTTTGGCCATAGATTTCATTAGTTGTACAATTTTTTGGGCCGATACAGAATCCAAATTGCCTGTGGGTTCATCTGCAAGAACTATTGTTGGATGATTAACTAAACCTCTAGCAATTGCTGCACGTTGGGCTTGTCCTCCAGATATTTTATTTGCCCGTTTATCCATTTGATCTTCTAGTCCTACTATTTTTAATAATTCTCTAGCATCTTTGTCAGCAGTCGCCTTTGTTCCTTGAATTTGTCTTGGTAACTTTACATTTTCTAACACGGTTAAATCAGTTAACAGGTTTGAGAATTGGAAAATAAATCCAAGTTTATCATTTCTAAATGCTGAAATCTTTCCATCATTAAGTTTAGTAGTTTCAATACCATCAACGATAATTCTTCCATTAGTTGGATTATCCAATAGTCCAATCATGTTTAACAAAGTAGATTTTCCTGAACCGGAGCTGCCTACAATTAAAACAAATTCGCCTTTGTTTACAGTAATAGAAACATCTTGTAAGGCATGAACTTTAGTATCTCCTTCTCCGTATACCTTGTTAAGATTAGATATCTCTAGAACCTTATTAGACAGTTCTCATCGCCTCTACAGGTAACAGCTTTGTTGCGCGATATGATGGATATAATGACGCAATCATTGCTAGACTAAATGATGTTAATGCGGTTTGAACAATTTTATCCCATTGGATTGATACTTCTAAAGGCAGACTGCCGTTAAATGACATTTTAGTTTCCTTTGCATAAATTGTATAACCTAATCCAGCAGCTGTTCCAACTACTGCACCAATTCCACCAATAATTATTCCTTGGAATAGGAATATTATTAAAATATCTTTTCTCTTTGCACCAATGGCACGCATCACACCAATTTCTTTAGTCTTACCGTTTACTAACATCATTTGAATAGTAACTATTGCAAAAGCTGAAGACATCATTCCAAAATATCCTATCATATTTATCATAGCAATACCTGACCTAAAACCAGCTAATTGTGCTTCAGCTACCTCTTCTAGTGTTTCAGCTTTGAAATCTTGATTTGGAAAAGTTTGTAGGAATAAATCTCGAAGTTCAGCTGATTTTGATGGATCATCAAGCTTTACCATTATTGAACCAGAATATCCATCCCTAGCCATCATATCACGCA
>JAQBHA010000105.1:0-8588 GCA_032128215.1 Nitrososphaerota archaeon
AGTTAGGTGGTTGTATTTTGTAAATATTCTAAAATACCAAGCTTTGCCTTTCCTTTATCTGTTATAGAATAGGTGTATGGTTTGGTTCTTGTATCCCTCTCCACATATCGATCCTGGTATAATTTTTTCATTAATCTTGAAGTATGTTCTCTAGATCTCTGTGATGCATTCTGAATATCACGTGATGTCATTGACTTGTTTGTGATTAACCCTAAAACAAAATCAACTGTATTATTATTGTCCATAATTGGTGCTTGTCGTGGTTTTGGGGCGTGTTGTTTTGGTTTGGGTTCTGAATATTCCTCATAATTTGGTGTTTTTTCTATAACTTGGCCTAAATCCTTAATCTCATTAAAATTGACACCCTCACTTCCAATGTCTAACGAATCTAATCGTATTTTCATATCAATTAACTGTCTCTCATAAAATTCTAAACGGTCATAGGAAGAGGCATTAAATCTTTCTTGCCGTTTAATGGATGGTCTAATTTTATTAATTATATAAAGGACAAAAAGACCCACAAAAAATGCTGCAACAACTCGTAAAATAATCTCAGGATCTGGAATTTCTACTAACATCACATGTTACAACATTAGTTTGTGATTTATCGTGATAGAACAACATAATTTTACACTTTACATCAACTAGAATATCATACAATAAATCACATACAAACACAAAAAACAAAAAAATCATTCCTAATATCACATTCCAACGATTTGACGAATTGCCTTATCCATCACATCAATGATTTGTTCCTCTCTTTCTGGGAAAACATCACCATCTTGTATCACAGAAATTTGTTCTGAAAGACGTAATATCACATCTAAATTATCTGGTAGAATTATACCTAAACCTCGAAACAAAATTATTGAATAATAGAGAGAGGCTAATTTGTTCCTAGATTGACTAACCTGCCTAAAATACGCTCCTTTGGAAATACCAAACTCCATCTCAACCATATTTTTATGATTTAAAATTATTTCAATTTGTCGCTTAGTAAATAATGATTTTTTGATAATTTGATGAAGAATGTTATTAAAATTAGATTGTTTAAACTCTACCATAGCTATACAGATCTGTATATTGCATAACAATTAAACTTTAAAACGTTAAACACGAACAACGGTGGTTATGATAGGCCATGTTGAAACATATCTAAAATCCCAATTAAAGAAACAAAACACAGCATTGCTCTTCGTTCTTATAGATTCAGAAGTTTCTAACATTAAATCTTCAATTAAACTTGCAAAGGATGTAGAAAAAATTGGGGCCTCAGCAATTTTAGTAGGAGGTTCTTCTGTAACTGATCAAATTGAACTTGCTGAGGTTGTAAAAAATTTAAAAAAAGCCGTTAAAATCCCAAAAATTCTATTTCCAGGAAACATAACAGGTGTGGTTCCGCAAGCTGATGCAATTCTCTTTAGTTCATTATTAAATTCTGAAAATCCATATTTTATTTCCCAAGCTCAGGCACTAGCGGCTCCTAGCGTTCTAAAATTTGGATTAGAACCGCTTCCAACAGCTTATTTAGTAATTGGTGAGGGTACCTCCGCTTGGTTTGTTGGTTCAGCAAGGGGGATACCATTTGATAAACCAAAAATTGCAGCTGCATATTCCCTAGCAGCTCAATTTCTTGGGATGCGTTTTGTATACCTTGAAGCAGGTTCAGGAGCTGCTTCTAGTGTGAAACCCGAAATGGTAAGAATGGTTCGTCAAGTTTTCAAAGGGTTTCTAATTGTAGGAGGAGGTATTAAAGATCCTATAACAGCAAAAAAAATTGTTAGTGCAGGGGCAGACGCTATTGTCATAGGTACTTTATTAGAAAAAAATAACAATCTAAAAAATCTTACAGCAATAGCTAAAGCCATTAAAACCCTAAAAAAGTAAGATATTACATGTCAGACAATACTGCAATTAACAGAATTAAAGACGTTATTATGCCTGACTATTATTTTGATTATTATAATGATATTTCAAAAAACACATTTAATATTTTTGAAAAAGCCGCAGCAGCAAAATCAACCTTAGTTGATTCTTCAGCAATAGTAGAACCAAAAATAGCATTTGATTTAGCAGATAGAGTAGCTAAGATGCATGACATCGATATAGCTGAGCCTCTACGTGATTTATTAAAAACAAATGGAAAAGAACTATCTGCTCTAATCTTTTCAAAAGAGATAGCTTTAGGGAAATACCTTCCTTCAAATGCTAAACTTGAAGAAAGATTAGATTTAGCCGTGAGAGTAGGTTTAGCAATAGTAACTGAAGGTGTTACAATTGCCCCGTTACAAGGCATAAGCAAGGTGAAAATTAAGAAAAACAAAGATGGTTCTGAATATCTATCAGTATCAATTGCTGGGCCAATGAGATCTGCTGGAGGAACCGAGTCAGCTGTTACAATGTTAATAGCAGATTATGTACGAAAAGCCGCAGGTTTAGCAAAATACCAAGCAAACTCTTTTGATGACGAGACGGGCAGATTTATTGAGGAACTTCGAGTATACGAAAGAGAAGCACAAGGTAGCTTTCAATTTCATGTTTTAGATGATGATGTAACAACAGTAATTTCTAATCTTCCTGTGGAGCTCGATGGGGTAGATACAGATCCATATGAAGTGGTTAATCATAGAAATATGGCACGAATTGATACCGATCGAGTCAGAGGTGGAGCATTACGCGTTCTTAATGATGGACTTATTGGCAGATCAAAGAAACTTCTAAAACGAATTGAATTTTATAATTTAGACGGTTGGCAATGGCTCAATGATCTAAAGGGAGCCATTCAAACAGGCGATAATGAGAACGCAGCGACAAAAAGGATGAGGGAAGTTATCACTGGAAGATCGGTTTTGTCAATGCCAAACAAGGTTGGTGGTTTTCGACTACGTTATGGAAGAGCATGTAATACTGGATTTGCTGCTGTTGGTATTCATCCAGTAGTAGCTGAAATTTTAGATCATGCTATTACAGTTGGAACTCAGATCAAACTTGATTACCCAAGTAAAGGAGCTACCATTGCATTTGTAGATTCGATTGATACTCCCATTGTACGACTTAAAAACGGAAATGTAGAAAAAATTAGTGATACAAAACACGGAATAAAAATTAAAAACCAAATTGAAAAAATCCTTCATCTTGGAGACATTTTAATTTCTTTTGGAGATTTTTTAGAAAACAATGCACAGCTTATACCAACAGGATATGTTGAAGAAATCTGGATAGAAGAACTTCGTGAAAAACTTTCTAAATATGAATCAGAAAAAAACGAAAGTCCATTAATAGAATTTCTTACAAAAACACCTTCGTTTGATGAAGCTATCACACTTTCATTAGATTTTCTAATACCATTACATCCTAAATACCTCTATTTTTGGGATCTAATTTCAATTAAAGAACTAAAAGAAATTCTTCAACCTTTAGAGATCGGAGAGTCATCAATTCTATATTCAATAAATCAAAAAAACATTTTAGAAAAACTAGGTGTACCTCATGAAGTTTCAAATAATTCAATTTCGTTAAAAGAATCTGAAGCTAAAATTTTTTATAATCTACTTTTTAGAAAACCAATTAAAACTGAAGATTCTAAATCTGTTACTGAAATAATATCAGATACTTCTGGGATAAAAATTAATCCAAAATTTTCAACATCGGTTGGTGTTAGAATTGGAAGACCAGAGAAAGCTGCTCCAAGACAAATGAAACCTCCAGTTCATACACTTTTCCCAATAGGAGATAAAGGCGGTCCTACCCGAGATTTACTAAAAGCTTCACATAAGGAGAAATTTTACACAAATATCCATAACCGATTTTGTAACACATGTAATGAACTTTCAATCAGTATAGTCTGTCAAAAATGTAAGAATAAGACCTCAATTATCTACAATTGCCGTATTTGTAGAGCAAAATTAGATTCATCCTTCTGTCCAAAATGTAAAAAGGAAGCATTATCTCACTCCTACCAACTTTTTCCATTAAAAAATAAGCTATTGATGGCACAAGAAAAAACTGGGATTCGTGCAAATGAGCCATTCAAAGGAGTTAAAGAATTAATTAATCAAGAAAAAATTTCTGAACCTTTGGAAAAAGGCCTCATAAGACAAAGTTTAGGATTAACGGTATTCAAAGACGGGACAGTTAGATTTGATGCAACAAATTCTCCACTTACCCACTTTAAGCCCTCTTGGATAGGAACTTCAATAGAAAAACTCAAAGAACTTGGTTACACACACGATGCAAAAGAAATTCCTCTTACTAACACCGATCAGATTATTGAGCTTAGAATGCAAGATGTTATCATACCATATGAGAGTGGAAAATATCTCCTAAATGTATGTAAATACATTGATATCCTATTAGAGAAATTTTATGGAAAGACAACATTTTACAATGTAAAAAACATCGATGATCTTGTAGGTCACTTAATTTTAGGTCTGGCTCCTCACACATCAGTTGGAATTGTTGGAAGAATAATTGGTTTTGCAGAGACAAACGTTTGTTTTGCCACACCAATCTGGCATTCAGCAAAAAGGCGTGATGCAGATGGTGACGCTGATTCCATAATGTTATTGATGGATAGTTTGCTGAATTTTTCAAGGCAATTTCTCTCAGATAAAATTGGAGGGCTTATGGATGCCCCTCTTCTCATTCAACCATCAGTGCTTCCACATGAATCCCAACCTCAAGCACATAATTTTGAAGTAATGAAAAAACTACCACTTTCATTTTTTGATGCTACTCTTCAAAAACAAAAGGCTACTGACATAACCAGCATTGAGACAGTTAAATCAAGACTTGAAACCATAGCTGCATTTTATGGATATGAATTCACGCATGCCACAACTACTCTTACTACATCAAGATCAAGAAGTGCATACTCGACACTTGGTTCAATGCTTGATAAGTTAGATATGCAAATACGAAATGCAGATCTTATTAGCGCAGTTGACACAACGGAAATTGTATCTTATGTCATTACAACTCATCTTGTTCCAGACATTATGGGAAACCTTAGAGCATATGGACGACAGAGTTTTAGATGTACTGCATGTGGTCAAAGCTATAGAAGAATACCTCTTATGAGACACTGTTCATGTGGACACCAACTAATTCAAACTATCACTAGAGGATCAGTTGAAAAATATCTAAAACTTGCCAAAAGACTAGTAGAAAAATACGATGTTGGTATTTATCTTAAGGAAAGAATCTTTTCCTTATCCGACGAGATAGATTTAGTGTTTGGGAAGGGTAAGGGAGATCAATTACTCCTTTCTGATTATGTAAAATAATCTAGAATTTCCCATTATCGTAATTTAACGTACTCATATGCGCCTAATTTCTTATCAAAACAATAATGAACTTTCTGGTAATTCTTTCTAAATGACTTTACATCAGAAGCTAATTTTTTTGGATTTTTTTTCTCTATAATTACTTTTTTGATAAAGGAGGCAATCTCTTTCATCTCAGATTCTTTCATACCAAGTCTTGTTATTTCAGAAACCCCTAATCTTATTCCTCCCGGGTGGAAGTAATTACGTCCAGCTTTTATGTCCCCAGGAATAAGCTGTCTGTTTACAATTATGTTTGCTTTTTCTAGATCTACTTCTACTTTTCCACCATCAGAGTAATCAAGAACATTTACAGCAATCTGATGAGATTTTGTATATCCTCGTTTTTCTCCTAAAACTTTAAACCCAAATTCGCTTAATGCAACTGCAAGCGCTTTAGCATTTTTTATTACCTGCTTTGAATAATCTTTACCAAATTCTAATGCTTCTGCAAATGTAATTGCTTTTGCTGCCATATGATGAATATGGTGACTACTTGTAAGACCAGGAAATGTTGCTTTTTTAATAGAATCCGCATATTTTTCAAATCCTAAAACCAATCCCCCTTGAGGACCAAATAATGTCTTATGCGTACTCATAGTCATTGTATCAGCGCCTTCTCTTAATGGATCTTGAAATTGATTTCCTGCAATTAAACCCGCAACGTGTGCTGCATCATAATTAATGTGCATGTTATAGCTCTTAAAAAAATCTGCTAATTCTTTTACTGGATGAGGAAATAAAAACAACGAACCTCCAAACATCGCCATTTTTGGTAACCTACCTGAGGCATTTAATTCCTCAACCTTCTTCTTGGTTTTGTCTACATCAATGGTCATTTCTTCTGCATCAAATGGATAAAACTCAATTTCTAAACCATGAACTAAACCAGCTGTTCCAGAATGTTCTTTTTTTCCATGAGAGATGTGACCTCCAGCAGGAATTGAGGGAGCCAACATAATATCTCCTGGATTAGAAAAGGCTGAATAGATTACAAGATTTGCAATAACTCCTGAAATTGGTCTTACATCTGCAAATTCTGCCTTGAAAAGCTTCTTTGCAAGCGACATACATTCAACTTCAACTTTATCAATATACACACAACCAGCATAGACTCGTTCACCAGGCCAACCCTCTGCATATCGATTTCCAAAATCTGAAATTATTGCTTCTCTAACAGCTGGGCTTGTAATATTTTCACTTGCTATTAATGGAATCGAATTTTCAAACCATTTGTGATGTTCTTTTAGCATCGAAAAAACCTTCTCGTAGGAATTTTTGTAGGTAGATTTCGTCATGTCATGCAAACCAATTTTCCCAAATTTAAAAACAGCGATTCTAAAGGAATTAAAAATTTTTGATAGTCTTTCTAATCTTAAATAACGTATAAAAAGGGAAAACATGGCTGGATCAGCTATGACTATGCAAGCAACTAGAAGTAACATGCCAGTTATTTTGCTAAAAGATGGTGCAGCCGAAATAAAGGGTCGTGAGGCTCAAAGAAACAATATTGCTGCTTGTAAAATTATTGCTGAAATTGTAAAATCTAGTTTAGGCCCAAGAGGAATGGATAAAATGCTTGTTGACTCTTTGGGTGATGTTACTATCACAAATGATGGTGCCACAATTCTAAAGGAGATTGATGTCCAACACCCAGCTGCAAAAATGTTAGTAGAGATTTCAAAAACAACTGACAATGAGGTAGGGGATGGAACAACTTCAGTAGTTGTCCTTGCAGGAGCACTTTTGGAAAATGCTGAATCTCTAATTAATCAAAATGTCCACCCAATAATAATTGTTGATGGTTATAGGAAAGCAGCAAAGAAAGCTAAGCAATACCTTGAGGAGATTGCCGATGTTGTAACTGCAAATGATAAATCAATATTACAAAAAATTGCAAAAACATCAATGCAAACCAAACTAGTCAGAAAAGATTCAAGTCATTTAGCAGAGCTTGTTGTAAGGGCAGTTACTGCAGTTTCTGAACAAGACGGAGAAAAATTTGTTGTAGATATTGATGACATTAAAGTTGAAAAGAAAGCTGGTGGTTCCATTGAAGATTGTAAAATTATTGAAGGAATTGTACTAGATAAAGAAATAGTTCATGGTGGAATGCCAAAAAAAATTGACGATGCTAAAATTGCATTGATAAATTCTGCACTTGAAATAAGTAAAACTGAAACTGATGCAAAAATTAACATTTCTAATCCACAACAAATGAAAGCATTTCTTGATGAAGAACATAGAATGCTGAAAAATATGGTTGACAAAGTTATTGCTTCAGGAGCAAATGTTGTTTTGTGTCAAAAGGGAATAGATGATATGGCACAACATTATCTCGCAAAGGCTGGAATTTTGGCTGTAAGAAGGGTAAAAGAAAGTGATCTAACAAAACTGTCAAAAGCTACTGGTGCAAGAATTGTTTCAAATTTAGATGATCTTTTTGAAAAAGATTTAGGAGCATCAGGCTTAGTAGAAGAAAGAAAAATTGAAGAAGATAGATGGGTTTTCATTGAACAATGCAAACATCCAAAATCAGTTACTCTACTTCTAAGAGCTGGCTCACAAAGAGTAGTTGATGAAGTTGAACGCTCTGTTCATGATGCAATAATGGTAGTTAGAGATGTAATGGAGTTACCCTCAATTGTTGCAGGTGGCGGAGCCCCAGAAACATATACTGCTTCTAAGCTTCGAAGTTGGTCTAAATCTCTTGAAGGTCGTGAACAACTTGCAGTTGAAAAATTTGCTGACGCTTTGGAGACAATTCCCTTAACATTGTCTGAAAATGCAGGAATGGATCCAATTGACACTTTAGCGACACTTCGTTCTAAACAAAGTAAAGGTGAAAAATGGACTGGTATTGATGTTATGAAAGGACATGTGGGAAATATGAAATCAAGTGATATTATAGAACCTTTAGCTGTCAAGAACCAGGTAATTTCTGCTGCCGCAGAAGCTGCATGTATGATATTACGAATTGATGATGTAATTGCTACAACTAAATCCGCAGGACCGCCACCAGGTGGTGAAGGAGGAATGCCCCCTGGAATGGGTGGAATGGGTGGAATGGGTGGAATGGGTGGAATGGGTGGAATGCCTGATATGGGCGGAATGATGTAATTATTCTTGCTTATTAGTTATTTCAAAATTTTTCAAAAGTTTATTTTATAACAAATTTTATAAAAATTAATGAATAAGATTACTTCAAAAGCATTAACTGGAACAAAATATGTTTATTTGATATTCTTTTTTGCATTACTC
>JAQBHA010000106.1:0-4590 GCA_032128215.1 Nitrososphaerota archaeon
CATTTGCAGCAGGGTATGACCTTAGAACTGAAAAAGTAGTAAAGGAGACTTTTGACAAATTTGATAAAGCAATAGGATTAGAACATCTAAAAATAATGCATCTTAATGATTCTAAAGGTAAAATCGGATGCAATTTAGATAGACATTATCATGTAGGATTAGGCAATATAGGAGAAAAGGGGTTAAGTAAAGTAGTAAAAATGATGAATGAGCGAAAAATTCCAATGATTTTAGAAACTCCCATTGATGATACACGAGATGATTTTGAAAATATCAAAAAGGTAAAAGAACTTGCCTAATAAACTTAAAATTTATTTTATAATTCGAGTAGTACAATTATGAAGTATGAAGATTTAATGAAATTGGCGCTAGAGCGTGGTTTCTATTTTCCTAGCTGTGAGATATATGCAGATGCGCAAGCAGGGTTTTGGGAGTATGGTCCTGCAGGAGTTAGTTTAAAAAATAAATTTCTTGAACTTTGGAGACGAGAACTTGTAAGACGTGATCGTATGCTTGAGATAGATGGTTCCCAAATAATGTCACAGTCTGTTTTTGAGGCATCAGGACATTTAGCAAGTTTTGCAGATCCAATAATCAAATGTAAAAATTGTAAAGCAACATTCAGAGCAGACAGATTAATTGCTGAAACTGTTAAATTTGAGATTCCTGAAAGTGCAGATCTTAAAAATTTTGATAAAACAATTTCTGAAAAAAATGTAAAATGTCCTAAATGTAAAGGTGAATTTGAAAACACACGTAAATTCAATATGATGTTTAAGGTAGGAATTGGTCCAGAGGAAGAGGCAGCTTATCTGAGGCCAGAAACTTGCCAATCAATCTTTGTAGACTTTCCAAGATTATTTAAGACGATGCGGGGAAAACTTCCATTAGGAATAGCACAGATTGGAAAAAGCTTTAGAAATGAGATTTCTCCTCGCCAAAGTCTTTTGAGATTAAGGGAATTTTATCAAGCTGAAATTGAGGTTTTTTGTAATCCTAACAAACTTAATGATTTAGATAAATTTTCTGAGGTTAGAGATACAAAGATTCGCGTTCAGATTGATTCAGAGTCAAAGATAATGACTTGCCAAGATGCAGTTGATTCAGGGATTATCCCAAACAAGCTTGTTGCATATTATTTAGGAATATTAATACAGTTTTATGAAAAAACTGGAATAGATATCACTAAAAGTAGATTTAGAAAACTTGGCGAAAAAGAAAAAGCGTTTTACGCAGAAGTTGCCTTTGATTTTGAAGTGGAAACATCAATTGGATGGCTTGAGCTAGTTGCATGTAACTATAGATCTGACTATGATTTATCCAGTCATGCTAAAAAAAGTAAAGAAAAATTTGAGGTAATTGATGATGATGAGAAAGTTCTGCCACATGTGTTTGAAATTTCAATGGGAATAGATCGCAGTCTATATTCTATACTAGAACACAGTTCACGAATAGACACAGAAAATGATAGAACAGTTCTTTCTTTAAAACCATATTTAGCTCCTGTTCATGTAGGAGTTTTGTCATTAGTAAAAAAAGATGGATTGAAAGAAAAAACAGATGAGATTTTTATGAATATTAAAACAAAATATGATGCATTTTTAGATCACTCAGGGGCAATAGGAAGACGGTATAGAAGACTAGATGAAGTAGGAGCACCACTAGCTGTTACAGTTGACCATCAAACACTTGAAGATAATACTATTACTGTGAGAGAACGTGATTCAATGAATCAAGATCGAATAAAAATATCTGAGCTAGAATCATTTCTAGCAACTCAAACGGCATTTCCTTAAGAATTTTTCAATAACTAAATTTTCAGGGTTTTGTAGAATCTACTTTTAACAACAACTGCAACTACAGATAAAATCAAAATAATAATTATGATGATAATTCCAAATATTATATTACTTTTGTCATCTGTGGGTACATCAATTGAAGATGAATCATCATTGTTTAGAATTCCACCCATGCCTGAAGATGAATCATCTATAACAAAACTCATTTGTGATTTTAGAGATATACCAAGGGAATCGTTTCTAATATCATTACTTGAAGACATTTCAACTAGATATTTACCAATTGGTAGCTGAGAAAGTGTTCCCACTTTAAAATTATTTTTTGTAAATTCCCATACATCTGAATTCTTTTTGTTCATATTGTTTAGAACAATATCATTCCAGATCTTTTGTCCGTTGGGAGCAAAAATATCCACAGTGGGATATCCTTCTAAATCACTCCAATTATCAAGTTCACCTTTTATCTCAATTAAGGGAATTTTGCTATCTACTTTATCGATTGTGTTTGGATTAATTGAAGTCAGTTTAACAAATGTTCCCAAAGTCTGTGTAACAATTGATGTGTTTGGATTTTCTTCATTATCAAATGAAGATTCGTTTCCAACATTTATCGTAAATTTATCAGATTCTCGTATTATGTTACCCTGTAATTGTATCCAATAGACTAGTGTTGATCCTTCAGAAAATAATGCCCATGGAATTGATGCAGATATTATTGAAAGTGTTGGGTTTCCTGGTAGATCATCAATAACCATCTTTATGGCTGAATATTCGTCATAGCTTTGATCGGAATTAACAAATCTAAGCTCTGCACGATTGAAATCAGTTGGTTTTTGAACTACAGCAGAAACAGTTAGAGGTTTTCCATTTAATGATTCTTTGAATGTTTCTGAAGCACTAACTGTTTTTGTTGGACTGAGATGTACCAGAACAGTTTTGAGCTCAGCTGATGGGTTGATTAATTCAACTGTGATATCAAAGAATTTGATCGGTTGTTCTTCTTCTGAGATAATTTTACCCCCGAATTCAATTGAGTCCTGTTCCTCTAGTGATTTTACTTCTTTGAAATTAATATCATGGCCAGTATTGACTTTAAGTTCCTGTGCCCGATATTGTATCTTGAGTGGGTTATCTTTTTCTGCATAAGCTTTAGGTATTATTCCCTCAGGTGTTTCTTTGTATACATTCCAATAACCAAGTATTGGATCAATTGATGTAATTGTGAATCTTTCTACTACATTTTCAGGTCCTGAATATCTGATTCTATAAACCTGCCCGTCAATAGTAACACTTTCAACATTACCCCTGCTACCAAAAGTTGATTCTTTAATTAGACATTCTTCTGTGATTCCTATAACACATGTTCCATCTGGTGAAAATACTCTAAAGTTTGTATTTGGAGTCACATCAGATGAATAAAGTGAACCTGCTCTTGCTACCGTATTACCTAGCTTATCAGTAAATAATTTCACGTTTATCTTATCAGGAATTGATTCTAGTATTGTTCGTGGGAAGGTTGATAGTGTGACTTCTTCAGTTTCAAATACCGTACCACAAAACTCTGCAACTACCATTACCTGATAATCTACGACTTTTCCCACTTTTGGTATATTCCAAGTCAATAATACAGATGTTTCACCAGGTTCAAAGCTTTGTGGTAGTGATGTATCAACGACTTTTCCATCTACGATTAATGAGATGGCTCCTGAAACCGGTTTTGAAATTGTATTGGTAAAGTACGCAATTGGTTTAAGAGTAGAACCTTCAGCTTTGATGGTTACTACATCAAACTCTAAGTTACCAAGTATGGAATAGCCTGGTCTTACGCTAATTAGATATTTGGTAGAATCTGAAATTTCTAGATCCTCATTTAATGCATGGAGCCAGTATCTTACGCCATAAAAACCTGACATTAACTCCCATGGGATTGATCCTGAAACGCTATACAAATTCTCTCCAATCGTCATGTTAGTTATTTGCATTCTAATTGCAGTATAATCTTCCAGTGGTTCTCCTTCATGGACAAATCTTAGTTCCACTCGCTTGAGCGGTGATAAACTTTCAACTATAGATGATATCTTTACCGTTTGATGTGTATCTACACAGGAACCTCCTGTGTTTTCCGCCTTGAACTTTCCTGCAGCTCCTATCTGGACGGATATATCATGGAATTTGGTTGAGCCTCCTCCTTTACCTGTTGCAGGTGAACCTATTGTTCCTCCGAATCCTGGGCCTGGAGTTGATGTGGATCCTCCGCCACCTCCTCCTCCACCGCCAGAGCTTCCGCCACCTCCTCCTCCACCGCCAGAAGATTTTACATTAACTGTAGTAATTGCAGTACTAGAACCACCTTTACCATCTGAGACCTTAAAGGAAAATGTGTCAGAACCTGTAAAGCCTGTATTTGGTGTGTATGTTACTTTAGCACTTGTTGGTCCGATTGATGAAATACCACCTAACGATCCAAATGTTGGTCCAAAGGGTATACTAAATGTTAATGGATCTAGATCTATATCAAAGCCGGTTAATGTAATTATTATTGGTATATTTTGGATAGTGGATACTGTTTGTGAGTTTGCAACTGGAGCATGATTTACTCCTATAATATTGATTGTAACTATATCAGATAGGTGAAGTAATTCAGTAATATCTACTGTATGAGCTATGGCGTTCTTTGCTGTTGTAACTTTATCATCTATAGTGAGTAATCCATCAGCAATTGCAGTGTTAGCTGTACCCTTGATTGTTGTAACTTTATCATCTATAGTGAGTAATCCATCAGCAATTGCAG
>JAQBHA010000107.1:0-3362 GCA_032128215.1 Nitrososphaerota archaeon
TTGTTTGTATATATATTAGGTACCAGGCGGCTTCATGGATAAAAAAATAGTAAATGGAGTTAATGTCACTCAACTTTTTGAAACGATTGACATCATCAAATCAAATAAGGAAATTGCAAAATTCAATTTCCGTGCACAAAACAAGTGGGCAGGCGGAACCGAAAACCACACTACTGTAACTGATTATTACGGTGCATGCAAAACTCATTCACGAAGTAAACCTCACGTCTTTGTAAAAGACGAACCACCAATCTTGTTGGGTGAAGATAAGGGTGCAAATCCAGTAGAATATCTTCTTGCAGGGTTAGCTGGATGTGTAACAACTAGTTTAGTTGCCCATGCAGCAGCAAGAGGAATAAAGATTGATTCTATTGAATCAACTCTGGAAGGAGACATTGATCTTCATGGATTCCTCCAATTAGATGAGAATGTAACTCCTGGGTATCAAGGAATTAACATTTCCTTTAAGATAAAGTCAGATGCATCTGAGGAAACTCTACAGGAGTTAATTGAACTAGCAAAAAAAGCATCTCCTGTTGCAAATACTATCTCAAGACCAACTCCAGTCAATGTGAGATTGGTAAAATAAGGAATTTTTTCCTTTTTTCTTTTTTTATCTTTTTAATTTAATATCAGAATATACTAGAAAACCCTTCATTTTTTATGTATTTTAGACCCAAAACATATTATCAAAGCCCTTATTTTATGTGCAATTTTTGAATTAACTATGGAGATTACAGTTAAGCAAATGATGCAAATTGAGGAGAATGGTCACCAGATGGGATTTTTAAGAAAATTTATGATGGAAAATGCTGGTGCTTCTGCAGTTAGAAGATTAGAAGAAAAATTTGGTAACTTGACATCAAAGAACATTCTTGTCTTTGCAGGGCTAGGAAATAATGGAGGTGATGCATTAGTGATGGCTCGTCATTTGGCTGGAAGAGATTCTAAAGTCACTATTATATTACTAGGATTACCTGAAAAAATTAAAACAGAAGAGAGTAGGTGGAATTGGGAAATTTTGGAAAAAATGAGTTCTATTAAATTAATAACTGGCACAAAAATTAATTTTGAACATACATCTGATATAATAATTGATGGAATTTTAGGTACAGGGATTTCTGGAACTATTGACGAACCTTATGCTTCTGCAATAAAATTTATCAACGAATCTACTGCATTCAAGTTGGCAGTAGATGTTCCCTCTGGACTTGATCCAGATACCGGAAGCACTAGTAATATCTACGTCAAGGCAGATCTTACTATTACCTTTCATAAAATGAAGATTGGGATGCCAAAACGAAAAGATCTTTGTGGACAAATATTCGTAGAAAAAATTGGTATACCGCCAGAGGCAGAGGTTGGCGTTCTATGAAGGTTCACCAAATACAGGTAGGTAATATGGAGAATTTTACATATATTTTAGAAGATGAGGATACTGGAGAAGCAATTATTTTGGATCCTTCCTGGAATCTGGATGAAATTAAAAAAATAATAACACGACATGATCTTAAAGTAAAATACATTGTAAATACCCATCATCATTTTGATCATACTTTAGGAAATGAAGCAATGGCTAAAGAAACTAATGCAAAAATCTTACAACATGAATCTTCTACTCTAAAACATGATATCACACTTGTCGATGAACAAAAAATAAAATTTGGAAATTCTCAATTAACTGTTTTTCATACGCCAGGACATTCCAAAGACAGTATATGCTTAGTTGGAGATGGGAAAATTTTTACTGGTGATACACTATTTGTAGGAAATTGTGGTCGTGTTGATTTACCAGGAGGGAGTGCACAAGAGCTATATCATAGTCTTTTTGACGTCTTATCCAAAATGGATGAAAGTTTAGTGATTTACTCTGGTCATAATTATGGCTCAACCCCTATCTCCACATTAGCCAATGAAAAAAAGACTAACTTTGTGTTACAAAAAAGATCAGAACAAGAATTTGTGGAGCTAATGGGACAGTGACTCTTTAGTGAATGATATTGAGATTCTTGGGAATTTAGATAATGGCAAAGATTTTGTTAACTCGATTGAAAAAAAGAGATTTCTTTTCTCTCTTGTAATATCTTACACAGAAACATGTGAAATACCAGGAATTACTGTGGCTGGGGCTAATCCTGATTTTATAAAATTTACTCCTCCAGCAGATGCAGAATACCTTCACTATGGAAATTGTAAATGTATAGACTCTATCCCTATGACGCCTGATGGCAAACCTACCCCGGCCATTCTAACTAAGGTAGCATTAGAAACCGCAAGTATACCACACGTCATAATTAATGCCGGAAGTAAAATTCTCCCAGATGTACCCTATTTTGAGACAGGTTTAGAACCTGGAAAAAATATACGCGATGAATTTGCATTAGATCGTTACTATGTATTACGCGCAGTTGAATATGGAAGGATAATTGGTAGAACCCTTGGGGCGTTAACTGATTGTCTGATAATTGGTGAAAGCATTCCAGGAGGAACAACTACTGCCATGGCAGTATTGAGAGGATTTGACATTAATGCTAATGTTAGCTCCAGCATGCCAAAAAATCCCCAAGATCTAAAAAACCAAGTTGTTAATGCTGCATTAAGTAGATCTCGGGCCAAGGATGCATATGATGTCATTGCAAATATGGGAGATCCAATGATTCCATTAGTTGCTGGCATGTTAAGTACAGCTTCCCAAACTTGCAAAGTGATTTTAGCTGGAGGCACTCAAATGGCTGCAGTACTATCCCTTGGAAATTCTACAGGATATGATAAAAAAAATGTTGCAATCGGAACCACTTCCTACATTGTAAATGATAATTCAGCAAACTTCTTGGATACCATAAAAGAAATTGATGATATTCCAATACTATCTGTGAATCCAAAGTTAGAAGATTCAAAAATTCAAGGACTAAAATCTTTCTCCGAAGGATTTGTTAAAGAAGGCGCAGGAGCTGGCGGAACAATGATTTCAGCAATTTTGAAAACCGGAATTAACTCCCAAAAACTTTTAGAAATGACAGAAGAAGAATATCATAGAATAATCACTTTACAGTAACAGACTTTGCTAAATTTCTTGGATAATCTGGATCCGTGTCTTTCTCAATTGCTGAATAATAAGATAATAATTGAATTGGAATAATCTCTATCATTGGAAACATAGCCTCTTGAATACTTGGAATTTCTATCCAATGGTCATAAACATCACTTTTCTTGTCAGAAATCCCAATAATCTTAGCACCTCTTGCTTTGATTTCGCTTGCACTAGTTAATGTGTCAGTATAAGTGGAATCATTAGGATTTATAATTAATACAAAAACGTTTGAATCCATTAGAGCTAAGGGACCATGTTTTAGTTCTCCTCC
>JAQBHA010000108.1:0-15143 GCA_032128215.1 Nitrososphaerota archaeon
CCCCCGGCGCGCGGGTAGAGCCCGCCGAGCTCGGCGAAGGTCAGCGCCCCGAGCAGAGCGATCACGCCCCCGACTCCCCACGTCGCGAGCGCGAGTTCCGCGCTCTCCAGAGTCATCAATGCATTCCTTTTTCCAAATTCCTGCTGTCCCATTAAAATTCATAAATAAATGAGAATTACTTTTTGCTTTTTGTTCGACAAGAAAATGAAGGTCTATACTAAGAGCTTGTGCTTGGGTAAGGGCTGAATAGTTTTCATTTAGATGGCCCCACCTACATTGAACAAGTCCGATATCAGGTTTAGCAAAATACGGAATTGCTTTTTTAAGATACCAAGTAGGGGGGATAAAATCTGCATCAAAAATTGCAACAAACTCTGTATTGGTAGATTTCATTGCATGTTTAAGAGCCCCTGCCTTATACCCAATTCTACTTCCCCTTCGAACGTGGATAATATCATATCCATTTTTCTTATGTTCGTTTACAAGTACTTCTAATAATTCAACAGTATCATCATCAGAATCATCTAACACCATTATTCGCATTTTTTCTTTAGGATAATCCATAGCACATACAGCATTTACTAGTCGTGCAGCAACATACTTTTCATTGTATATTGGGAGATGAACGGTTACTGTTGGTTCATCAAACGGAATAATATTGTATTTTTCTTTACGACGACTAGATAAAAATGCCAAATAATAGAAATTGGCAGTGTAGGCAGTTATTAGAATCGCTGAAATGATAAAAAGATTAAAAATGAAAAATGTAAAAGAATTACCAGCCATTCCTAATATTGGCAAATGGCAATTTTGTATTTATATTTGTGAGGAATGAATCGATAAAAATACTAAAAACTTCTATTTCATCGGAAAAATCTTGATGGCTACTGGTGGACAAACATTTTCACAAGCAAGACAGAATATGCAATCTGGTTCTCTTGCCATCAATGGTTTCTTTTCAGAGGCAGGACTCCCTGGTGAGTCAAACCATTCGAAGACATTAACAGGGCAAGCATCGATGCACGCACCATCTGCAACACAAATATCAAAGTCAACTGAGACAAACTCTCCCCAGACTCCCATTATTCCATTATCAGCACCAACTCGGCCCCATGTCTTGATTTGGACCCCTCCTGGTGTTTTGAATCCTGCAGACGATCCCATCTTCGATTTGTATTCCACATCAATTGGTCCAGGTTTAATTCCACCGCCCTCCCACTCTTGGCCAACTTTACCGGCAGATTCTGGTTGCTCTTCTTTTTTGATAGGTATTGGTTTAGCATTTGGTACAATTTTTGCAAGAGGTGTCATCTGTTCTAATTTTTTTAATGCATCATCTTCTGAAATTTTTTCAGTTTTTACAAGACTGTCTACCATCTTGTCTGCAAGAATGGTATTTCGTAGAATTGTATCAATTATCATTTTTGCAAAATAATCTGCTTTCTTTCGATAATCTTTTACCCATTGCGGGTCTCCAAATTTTTCAATAGGAAATATTTGATAAATAATATCTACAACTTCGCCAGTGACAATTTCAACTGTAATATTTAATTCAACTTGCTCGTAACCCTTAGCTTCAGGGTCTGGCATATTTTCTTCTTTCCAGGAATAAGTAGCATAAATTCTGTCTGCATAAGTATCCATGGCAAATGTATTTTTCATACCATCATGAACAGATTGAATCTCAAGCGGTTCATCTAATTTTATTGGTAATCGATAAAGTCCAAGTTTGTATCCATGTAATGGATAAACTCCTCTTTTAGCAGTTGAAGCCTCCATAGTGTAAACTCGATCTTTTAGTAAAAGGGACATTCACATTGAATAGTCTAAGATTGCTTAAAAATCTTATCTAGTCTTGGTCTTCCGGACATGTAAGCTCTCGAAGATCTTTGTATTTTTTTTCCATAGCCTCAGCGTGAACAAGGACTTCATTGAGGTTGTAAAGATTTTTTGGGAAATACCATCTAATTGGAACCCAATGACCAATTCCATCCATATCGTGTATCATTCCTTTTTCTGCCTCAACGTTTAGTTTTTCATCAATTGAACGTTCACGAACTGTTAATCCTCTCTTAGTTTTATCTTCTAGAATTAGATCAGTTTGGTTATCTTTAATAAAATAAAAACTTCCTTTTTTGAGAATGGGTAATTCTTGACTCATTTATTTTTCAACAGGGTTACCTATCATGTTTCCCCATTCAGTCCAAGAACCATCATAATTTCTAACTTGTGGATATCCAAGTAAATATTTGAGTACAAACCATGAATGTGATGATCTCTCACCAATTCTGCAATAACAAATCACATCCTTGTCTGGAGTAACTCCTTTAGATAGATAATTTTGTTTTAGTTCTAGAACTGTTTTGAATGTTCCATCTGCATCATTTACCGCTGTTGCCCATGGAATGTTATTTGCACCAGGAATATGTCCACCTCTTTGTGCATGTTCCATAGGATATTCAGGTGGTGCAGTGATTTCACCAGTAAATTCTTTTGGAGATCTTACATCAACCATTACCGTATCGTTTCTTCCAAGGGCACGTTTTACATCAAATAGATATGCACGTAGTCCTTCATCAGGGGGACCAGCAACATATTGTGTTTTTGAAATATTTGGTTCTTCTGTAGTATATTCCCTATTTTCTAATTCCCATTTTTTTCTTCCACCATTCATTATTTTGAGATTTTCATGCCCATAATACTTGAAAACCCAAAATGCAAAAGCTGCAAACCAGTTGTTAAAATCACCATAAAGAATAACTTCGGTATCAGGTGTTATCCCATTTCTTGCCATTAATTCTTCGAATTGTTTCTTGTTGATGATGTCTCTAGTAATTGGATCATTAATGTCACGTTTCCACCAGATTAAACTGGAATCTTTAATGTGACCTTTTCTATATCCGTTTTCAGGATCATAATCTACTTCGACAAGTTTTCTATTATTCCCAGGAGGGTTTTTAGATATCCATTCTGTATCAACTAAAACTTCAGGTTGTGCGTAACTCAATATTTATCATATGTCAAAAGTCCTAATTCATACTTAATTGTTTGTCCTTATTCAAGCCACAAAAACTATGATTTTTAAATGAAGTAAGATAGAGAGTTCTGTTTGAAATTAAACAGAGTGGCAGTTGTAAGTAAATTTGGTTCTAAAGAAGCCGAAGAAGCTGGCAAGAAGATTGCCAAAAAATTAATTGCAAAAAAGATTGAAGTCTATACTATCTCTCCAGTTTCTATTCCAGGGGCCAAAAAAGTTGAAGCCGCAGAAGAATTAAAAAATAAAAAGTTAGATTTAGTCATAACTTTGGGTGGAGATGGTACAACTCTACGAACCTTTAGACACATTCATGATGAAACTCCTTTACTTGGAATAAACGTAGGTGGCAATAGAGGAATTTTATCAGAAATAACAATTGATGAAATAGACAAAGCAATTAAGCAAATTATAGATGGAAAAATCTTTTTAGATAAACGCATTAGAGTCATTGCATCTTGTAGGGGAGAAGAATTTCCACCTGCTCTAAATGAAATTTACATTAATAGGAAAAATCTTACAAAGACTGCTGAAGTAGAAATTAAATTTCTAAGTGATACCGTAAAACAGAAAATGGATGGAGTTATCATTTCTACACCCAGTGGTTCAACAGGTCATTCTTTTTCATTAGGTGGACCCATTTTACATGAAAGTCTTGATGTTCTAATAATTACTCCTGTAGCACCTGTTTATCGACTTGCGTCCATTGTTGTTCCTGACGAAAAAATTGATATCATATGTTCACAGGATTGCAATATTGTAATGGATGCACAAGTTGTAAAGTCTGCAGGATTCGGAGAGTGTATCACTATAAGAAAATATAAAAAACCCGCTGTTTTTATTAGGCTCAAAAAACAGGGGCTAAGACAGATGAGTAAACTTGGTTTTTAGAATTTTAGACGCAAGTGCATTTTATGCTGGCATTCCATTTGGTTCACAAATAGAGAGTTACACTACTCCACAAGTTTTTGATGAAATTAGACACATAAAAAAAAATCATGATGCTTTAGGTATTTTATTAGAAACTAAAAGACTTCAAATAATTGAACCAGAAAAAAAGTATAAAGATCTTGTAACAAAAATGGCAAAAGTTACAGGTGATTTCCAAAAATTATCAAAGGAAGATATTTCATCTATTGCTCTATGTCTTCAGCTTAATGGTGAGCTAATAACTGATGATTTTGCAATTTCAAATGTTACAAAAAAACTTGGATTAATGGTTGTCCCATTAATGACATCAGGCATAAAAAATGTTGGAAATTGGATTCACTATTGTCCAGGTTGTCACAAAAATTTTTTGGATTCTTCTGAATGTCCTATATGTGGCACACAACTTCGAAAAAAATTACTAAAGGATAAGTCTTCAATTCCTTTAAACAAATGAAATAATATTTAATCGTGGAGTGTTTTTTGGTTTGATTTTTTTAGGTGGGTACTCTGACTTTCAAGCATATTTCTTATTTTTTTAGCCTTGGCCCCACCTAGTCCTTCAATTTTTGCAAGTTCTGCATATGTAGCGGCAAATACTTTCAAGGGAGTACCAAATTTAGTCAGCATTCGTATTGCTATTTTTTCTCCAACTCCAGGAAGACTGCATAGCGCCAAAAGTTGTTGCTTTTGAAGATCATTAGATTTTCTAATTTTTTTAAGAAATGGGCCTTTAGTAGATTCTTTTCTAGAAGCCAAAGATACTAACAATTTAGCTGTGTGAGAAGCATCAGGGGTAGGTATAATCGGAATTTTAAAATCAATTGCAATTGATGAAAGAGCTCCATAAAATACTAGTGGATTCTCAGTAATATTTTCGATTTCATCTACGTTTCCTTCCATCAGAATTATAGGATTTTGAAAGTGTTCTTTTAGTCTCGTACATTGATCAAATAATCTTCCATCAAAAATTGAAGATACTAAATCACGTATGGTTTTTCTTTCTACAACAGTCTCTGGAGCCACTATGTAATCACCTAGAGGCAACATTTTCATCTCTATGTTTACACCTACAGCTTTGAGAAGATCAGGGATTCCGCTTTTTTTTTCTCTTTCATCAATAATTATGCGTAACTTATCTAATTTCATAAAACCATTTTGTTAGTTTTGTTAATATCTTATTTGGATGAATCTATTTTTGTTGTTTGTTGTGTGTTTGTAGAACCAGGTGTGTTTGCCCTCATCATTTCATTAATCTTTGATTCTTGCTCCTTAAGACTTTCTTTTACTCTTTCTTCCTGTTTTGAAAGAACAGTTACCCTAGTTTTTGAAAGTTCTTTTTTTTCTTCAAGATCAGTTATCAAGTCAGTTTTATTAGATTTAATTAGAATTGAACCTGCATGTTTGTAAACTGTATCATCATCTGTAGCTTTTTTTAGCTCTTCTAATGCTTTTTCAGTTTCCATATTTTCAATTTCTAATTGTTGTTTTTGATACATTATAGATTGAAGATTTTGTTGTGATTGTTGCATTTTTGATAATTGCTCTTGCAACCACGGTGGAATTTGCTGACCAGAAGACATTGAATCACTAAATCCTATGTTTTCTTATAATCTTACCGATTCGATTGAATCGTAGCTTGCCTGAAGTAATCGAAGAGTAGAATTTAGATTTGCTCTTAATTGTGGGATTTGATTTGATTTTATAGTAATTATTATTTTTTTATCAAATGAGATTTTTGTCTCTGTGGGATTTTCTGGGTAAAATTTGTTATCAGTGTTTATTGAATGAAATATAGCTAGTGTCTTTTCTTTTGCGTCAATCTCAATTTTTGCATTAAAGCTTAACGTCATATGCAGTTCCGGCTATTTTAAAACCACATTTTTTACATAGCCAAATTCCTACCACTTGTCTTCCAAATTGAGTAGAACCACAATCGGGGCATCTTCTTTTTGCTTTTAAAATATAATGAACTTGAGTAAACTGCTTTCTTGGTTTAAGTCCGTATCTTGCTCCAAGACCTTTTAATGATGTTCTTTTCTTTGCCAACTTTACTTATTACCTTGCCTTGATTGTTCGATCATTTGCCTTATTTTTGCTCCTACAGATATTGAAATTTCTGAACATTGTATAATTTGTTCAGAGGTAAAGCCATTATCTCCACCTTTTTGTAAAGCACAGATATTACCATCGGAATTAGTAGTAATAGTAATTCTAGCATCCATACATGCCCATTCATCTGCATTTGGATCAACTAGTATATGGTCTCCAATTCTAGCCATAGTTACAGACACAGGAATTGTTTTAATTGGTGGGTCAGATTTTTGTCCTTCTACTAAAGTAGGTTTGTCATTTACCATCTCCCATTTTGGAATTTTACATGTTAGTATAGCTGCAGTAGCTGCGTAGGAACAGGCATCAAACAAGTTACCATCATGATCTGTTACGCTGTTATCTGCAAAAATTCCTACTACCGATTTGTCTTTTTCTAAAACTAGTTGTGATAAATCGATCATTCCACTTTCTCTTATGCCTCTATCTACAACCCGTGCAAGTTCAATTACATCCTCACCTGGTGGACCTGGCTCTGCAGTAGGATGTGCTAAAGGTAAGATCTCTGCAGTACAAATGAAAATTCCTTTATCACCCATATCTGGAAATGGTCTATCTGGCTGGATCTTTATTCCTGTAACTACTTCGGTATCACCTAAACGTACACGTGCAGAACCATCAGCTTTTGGGATTGCTCCTGTTTCAATAGTAAGTGGACGTGGTTCATCAAATCTTCTACCATCAAATCTTTGTCCTTTTGCTAGCAAATCAATAATTTTATTTCGCTTGAGTTGATCTAGAACAAATGTAGAAGTCATTTTTGTTGCTCTCCATTTACAAAAAATTTATCTTTTAATGCTTGCTTTTGAATTTCATAAACTTGTTTACATCCATCTATTCCTATTTCTAGACATTTTTTGAATTCTGCAGGAGTCAAAACTCCATCTAATTGCAACAACGTAACCTTCCCGAGATTTGGCATATAGCCAATAGGCATATCAGCTTGACCGGCCTGATCTTCTTCATTATTAACATCCAAAATTATTGTATCAGCAACTTTTCCTGCAGCACAAGCAGAAACCATGTCTCTCATTGGAATACCAGCATCTGCAAGGGCTACGGATGCTGCATCAAGAGCTGCACATCTTGTTCCACCGTCTGCTTGAAGAACTTCAACATAAACATCAACTGCAGTTCTTGGGAATTTTTCAAGCATTACAGCAGGTCTAAGTGCTTCTTTGATTACTTTACCAATTTCAATTTCTCTTCGAGATGGGGCGGGGTTTTTTCTTTCAGTAACAGAAAATGGTGACATGTGATATCTACATCGAATTATTCCAGTATCAGTATCAGACATGTGTTTTGGATGAACATCTCTAGGACCAAAAACACCAGCTAAAATTTTATTGTCTCCAAATTCGATATACGCAGATCCGTTGGCATTTTTTAGTACCCCAGCTTTTATTGAAATATTCCTAGTTTCGTCTACCTTTCTCCCATCGCAACGAATCCCATTTTTATCTAGTAAAACTAGATCTGAATCTCTTCCACCCATAATTAAACACTTTTTGATTCTAACATTGCCTTTATTTTATCTGTTAAATTAGCCATATGCGCTTGTTCATCTATCATTTGAATTGCTTTTTTGGCCTTTAATAATTCATCTGGATTTTCAGAAGCAACAACGACTAAACCATTTTGTCCAATGGTAATAGTAGCGTTAGTCGCCATCTCAATTGCTTGAATCATCGTTCCTTGCTTTCCTATCAATCGTGGTACTTTACTTGGTGAAATTCTTACAAGTTCTCCTGAATCAATTTTGCCAAGTTCTCTATCTGCTATTGTAATTAGAGGATCCCGAGATCTATCAAAGTTTACAATTCTAGCTGCAATTAAATCACCTTTTTTTAGTTTTTTTGTTAGTTCATCGGTATCAGGTTGGAAATTTCTTCCAAATACATCAGAAGCTGGAAGCATTCCTACATAGTATGAATTAATGTCTGCTTCCCAGGAAAGAGAGCTGTGCGAAATAATTTTACCAATTATCAAATCTTCACTTTTTGGAGTGTATCTTCCAGTTAATGGTATAACTTTTACACTGTCATCATATATTTCAGAAATTCCTACTTTTGTTGCAATAATTTTGTTACCTTCAAGAATTACATTTTGCTCTGGTCTGTATGGTCCAGTTGTTATTACTTCTCCGGGAATAACGAATCTCCTTTTGTTATCACCCATTATTTTGCTACCTCAATAGAAGCTGTACCTTTTGTAATAGAACCTAATCTATCAATCACATTTGGCCTTGCAGCTGCTGGTATTTCTAGTATTGCTTTTAAAGATCCATTTGATTGCCATTCTTCTTTTTTTAAAGTCCCGTTCGACTTTAATACAGAATAAGATTGCGATGCAAATTGTGCGGGAATATTTATTTCTAAAATTAAATTTTCGGATTTAAGAGGGATTATAGAACGAAGTTTTTCGACTATATCATTAATTTGGTCTTCAACACTTTTGTGAGGATCAATAGAAACCCTACCATCAACCATGGCTTGTTCAATTCTAAGTGGAGGATGTGGTAAATGGGATTTTGGATCAACATAGGTTTTTGCAACATAGTTAACAATTTGTTTTCGCTTTTCTGAAGTCATCTTACGTCTTTGATCAGTAGTTAAGTTTAGATCTCCTTTTTGAATAATTCTTTCAGCAATTGCTGTAGCATCTTCTGTTTTGAAAGCCTTTAGTAATTTTTCGGAAGATGCCCTAGTTCCTTTACTAGAATCAGAATAAATTTCATCAGAGACTAAAATTGATGAAATATCTTTTCTTTTGCCAAGCTTGTATTCTAAAGCAGGATCTGGTTTAACTAGAATTTCGAATTTTTCACCCTCAAATGAATATCGTACAACAGTGACTTTGTCTACCATAACTAATCTAGATACTAATAGACTTAGATATTTATCTCTACATTACAACTCGCTAGATTTTTATTTGGATTTCAGAGTTTTTCATTAAGTTTGCCTTCTTTAGAAGTAATTAGTCAAAATAAGCAAAAAATGTCTGTAAAGCTGAAAGGAATACCCTTACAATATGCCAATGCATTACGTAGAATTTGCCTAAACGGAGTTCCTGTTTTTGCAATAGATACGGTGGATATTATTGAAAATTCATCCGTCTTGGCAGATGAAGGAATTGCACACAGACTTGGAATGATTCCTCTAAGTACAGATACCTTAAGGTTTGTTGAACATTCAAAATGTAAATGTAATAGCGAATCAGGCTGTTCAAATTGTAGAGTTATGTTAATGATAGATTCTGGAGACACTGAAATAACTAGAACCATTACTTCAAATGAATTAACGTCTGAAGATGAATTCGTAAAACCTACATCAGATAAAGTTCCAATAGTAGTAGTAGCTCCTGGTCAACGACTAAAAATCGAAGCGTATGCAAGATTGGGACGGGGTACAGAACATGCAAAATGGAATTCGGCAAATATTGCTACATTGATTAATTCGGATAATGAGGATGAATATGTTCTAACAGTAGAAACAACAGGTGCTATTTCACCTCAACAGATTATACTCGGCGGTGTCGAAGAGTTATCAAGAAGACTAGAAGAATTTAAACAAATATTGTCAGATTTGAAATCAGAATAAGCAAACATATTATATTTGGGTTAAAAAAGTCAATATTTAAATGGCCAATCAAATTGTTATACAAATGGTAAAGATTTTCAAGCAAGCTTCTGTAAAAAATGATGCGCCAATTTGGTCAAAACTAGCTAAACTTGCATTAAAAAAATCTTCATCAAGACGAGTAGTAAATTTGACTAAAATTAATGATGTCACCAAAGAAAACGATGTAATTGTTGTACCAGGAAAAGTATTAGGAACAGGTAGTGTTTTGCACAAAATAACATTAAGTTCATTTTCTATTTCAAATTCTGCAGCAAAAAAAATTATAGAGTCGGGTGGCAAGATAATTAGTTTTTCAGAAATGATTGAAAAGTTTCCAACTGGAAAAGGAGTGAATATTATTGGCTAGTAAACAAGAAAAAGTAATTGAAATGAAAAGCAGACCTATTGTAATAGATGGAACAGATCTTATTGCTGGAAGATTATGTTCAAACGTTGCAAAATTATTGTTGCAAGGAAATAATGTATCGATAGTGAATAGTGATAAGATAATGATGAGTGGTAAACGAAAAAGTATTATCGGAGAATACAAAGCTTTTCTTGAAATAGCTAGTATCTTACATCCAAAACACGGACCATATCATCCTAGAAGACCTGACACAATCATCAGTAGAATGGTTAGAGGAATGCTACCAAGAGATAAACCATCCGGAGCAGCAGCCTTAAAGAGATTACGTGCCTACATTGGAGTTCCAAGAGAACTAAAAACATTTGAAAGGATTCAATTTGATAATGCTAAGATTAGAAAATCAAACGCATATTACACAAGTATGGCAGAACTTGGAAGAACCATTGGGTGGACAGAATGACTACAAAAACTGAAATTTATTATGCAACTAGAAAGGCAGCAAGAGCCCATGTCTATATTACCAAAGGGGTTGGCAAAGTTAGAATTAACAACGTACCAGTTGAAATGATTCCTCAAGAAACTGCACGTGAGGTAATTTTTGCTCCACTAGAAATTTCAGGGGATTTAAGAAATAAAGTAGACATCTCAGTAAGAGTAAAAGGCGGGGGTTTTATGGGGCAAGCAAGTGCTGCAGCAACTGCTATTTCAAGAGCACTGATTGGCTGGACAAAAACAAAAAAAGAACCAAAAGAACATCCCTTAACTAAAACAGTCAGAGATGATTTGAGAAAAAGAATTGCTGAATTTGATAAATATCTCATAAGTGGAGATGCAAGAAGAAAAGAACCAAAAAAATTCGGTGGGCCTGGAGCCAGAAGAAGAAAGCAAAAGTCATATCGTTAGACGTGAAAGCAATAATTTTAGCTGGTGGCAAAGGTACAAGAGCAAAACCCTTTACAGATTTTTTTCCAAAAGCATTGATACCAGTGGAAGGAAAGCCGTTAGTTGATCATATTGTTAGTTATCTTTCTTCATTTAGATTCATTGATGAGATATTGATTGTTTCTGATTTTAAAGGCCTGGGAGGACAAATAAGACATTACTTTGAAAATAGAAAAACAGGTACAAAAATAAAATTTGTACAAGATTCTGGAAGTGGAACTGCAGGAGATCTGCTTCATGCATCAGATTCATTAAAAAATTCTCCAGAATTTCTTTTGTGGTTTGTAGATAATCTGTGTGCGATAGACATAAAAAAAATGACTGAGATTTTCAAACAAAATAAAAGTCTAGCGTGTATAGCAACAAGAACTATAAGAAAAGAAGAGACAGGCTTTGCAATAGTAAGAGATGCTCTTATTACAGAATTTAAAGAAAAGCCAACCATCAAAATGAAGATGGCTGAATGTTTAGGGATCTATGTTCTTGGTTCAGATATTATAAAAAAAATTCAAATAAAACGTAGTCAGAAAGATCTCAATTTATCATTTGATATACTTCAAGAAATATCAAAACAAGGTAAAGTTAGTGCTTTTGATATTGGGAAAAAACCTTGGATAGATGTCGAGTCGCCAACTACTCTTGAACGAAATAAAAATGCAGTTAAACAAATCATAAAAGAGATGAAATAGAAGATTTCTTTTCATATTCTAATATTTTTTCTTGATATTTTAGTGTCAAGGCAATTTCATCTAATCCATTAAGAAGATTTTTCTTTTTGTATGCATCAATTTGGAAAGGAATTATTTCAGTATCTGTTTTGATTGTTTGATTTTCTAAATCAACTTCAATTTCTGTCTGAATTTTTAAAAGCTTTTCTACAATTTTTGAATTAAGAGTAATTGCAAGTAACCCATTTTTAAAACAATTAATGAAAAAGATATCTGCAAACGATGGAGCAATAATTACTGAGAATCCATAATCTTGTAATGCCCATACTGCATGCTCTCTACTAGAACCACATCCAAAATTATCCTGAGTAATTAGAATTTTGGAATTCTTGTATTTTGGATCATTCAATATAAAGTTAGAATTGGGTTTTTCATCACTATTGAATCTCCAATTATAAAATAGAAATTTTCCAAATCCAGTTTTTTGAATTAATTTTAAAAATTGCTTTGGCACAATTTGATCTGTGTCTACATTGACTTTATCAAAGGGAGTAATAATACTTTTTATTTTTTTAAATGTGTCCATTTAATTCAAATCCATTTCACGTACATCAACAAAATGTCCATAAATAGCAGCTGCAGCAGCCATTACAGGACTTACGAGATGGGTAAGACCGCCTACTCCTTGTCTTCCTTCAAAATTTCTATTTGAGGTACTCGCACATCTTTCACCACGGCCAAGAATATCTGGATTCATACCAAGGCACATACTGCATCCTGATTCACGCCATTCAAAATTTGCATCTAGGAAAATTTTAGCAATTCCAAGATCTTCTGCCTGTTTTTTAACTAATTGAGAACCTGGTACCACCATTGCTCGAACTTTTGATGAAACTTTTTTTCCTTTAACAACTTTCGAGGCCGCAATGAGATCCTCCAAGCGTGCATTTGTACATGAACCAATGAAAACTCTATCAATGGATATATCAGTAATAGGAATTCCTGGTTTAAGATCCATATACTGTAATGCTTTCTCAACTCCTCTTTGTTGACTCGAATTCTTAGTAAACTCTTCAGGAAAAGGAATTTTTTCAGTTATATCAGATACCATTGAGGGATTTGTACCCCAGCTTACTTGAGGCGCCAAATTTTTGGCATCTAGTGTAAAACTATTATCAAATTTTGCATTAGAGTCAGTTTTTAAATTTTCCTGCCAATCATCTACTAATTCCTCATAATTTTTTGGAGTGTATTTTTTTCCTCGTAAATATTCAAAGGTTTTTTCATCTGGAGAAATTAAACCAGCTCGTGCTCCTGCCTCAATTGACATATTGCATATCGTCATTCGTTGCTCCATACTAAGTTCAGATATTGTTTCTCCACGATATTCTATAACTTTGCCAGCCCCACCTGCAGTTCCAATTTGTCTAATTATTGAAAGAATAATGTCTTTTGCAGTCACAGCAAAGGGATTTTTTCTTTTTCCTTCCACTCTAATCTCAAATGGTTTGAGTTTTTCCATCCAAATTGTTTGTGTTGCTAAAACATGTTCAACTTCGCTTGTACCTATACCAAATGCTAAAGCACCAAAGGCACCCTGTGTGGAAGTATGACTGTCACCACAAACAATTGTACTACCTGGCAGAGTTATTCCTAGTTGTGGTCCTATAACGTGAACTATTCCTTGATTTGGATTATTGATTCCAAACAATTGGATGCCAAAATCTTGACAGTTTTTTTCTAAGGTTTTGATTTGAATTGAAGATATTTGATCTACCATGGGAAGAGATCTATCGCTAGTTGGCACATTATGATCTTCTGTTGCTATAGTGAGATCAGGTCGTCTTACCTTTCTGTTATTCAATCTTAATCCTTCAAAAGCTTGAGGAGAAGTAACCTCATGAATTAGATGCCGGTCTATGTAAAGTAAAGAAGGACCATTTTTTTCTTCTAGTACTAAATGGGAATCCCAGATCTTTTCAAATAGTGTTTTTGACATTACTTTTGTTCCTCAGATTATGGATTGAATTTGAATAGTCCGCCTGCAGCTATAATTTTTCCAATAATTTCTGAGAATGGTTTCATCTGATATTTTTTATTTTTTGTAAGATTATTAATTTCGTAGGTAGCAACATCTATCTCAAGCTCATCTCCATTGGAAATATCCTTGTATGCATCCTCGTCTATCTCAATAGGTAAAAGAAATGCCCCATCCACAGCATTTCTATAAAAAATCCTAGCAAAAGATAGTGCCAATACTGCCTTAATTCCAGAGTGCGTCAAGGCTATTGGAGCATGTTCTCTAGAAGATCCACATCCAAAATTTCTTCCTGCAACTATGAAATCACCTTCTTTTACCTTGGAATGAAAATCAGGGTCAAGTCCTTCCATTGCATGTGTTGCAAGCTCAGCATAATCATGAATCTTAAGATACGTACCTGGAAGAATTACGTCAGTATCAATATTATCATGTTCATATTTGATTACATTCCCTTTCAATTCAAATCCCTCGGATCTGTTATTTTACCAGTTACAGCTGATGCAGCTGCCACTAATGGAGAAGCAAGATAGGTTTGAGATTCAACATGACCCATTCTACCTGGAAAATTTCGATTTGTTGTACTAATACAAATTTCGTCTTTTGCAAGAACACCCATATGGGCTCCACAACATGCGCCACAAGTTGGAGGACCTACCATTGCTCCTGCATCAAGAAATATTTTAATGAATCCGTTGTCTAATGCTTTTTTGTAAATAGAAATTGCTGCAGGCAATATCTCTGTTCTAATTTTTACTTTACGACCTTTGAGAATTTTTGCTACGGCTTTTAGGTCTTCAAATTTTGCACCTGTACAAGAACCAATGTAAGCTTTGTCTAATTCAATTGAAGAGGTTTCTCTCACAACCGAAATGTTTTGTGGTGAGAAGGGTTTTGCAACAATTGGTTCCATGTCTGATCCTTCATACTCGAATATTTTCGCAAACTGGGCATCAGAATCTCCTTTTAATGCTGTATAATTTGTTGCGCCTCTAGCTTCAAGGTGATCAGTAATTTTCTGATCGGGTTCTATAATTCCATTTTTAGCTCCGGCTTCTGTTGTCATATTTGTTAGGGTAAGTCGTTCGTCTACAGACATTTCAGAAACTCCAGTTCCTCCAAACTGCATTGCCTTGTATGCCGCACCATCAGTCCCTATATCACCAATTATTTTTAAAATGAAATCTTTTGCCATTACATGCTCTGGAAGTTTTCCATTTAGCTTAAAATACAAAGTTTCAGGAACTTTGAACCAAATTTTTCCATTTAGTAAGACATATGCCATATCAGTATGACCTAGACCACAAGCAAAGGCACCAAGAGCACCTGTAGTATTAGTATGTGAATCTCCAGCTACGTATACTTCTCCAGGTAACACTAATGCCTCCTCGTGTGACAAGGTGTGGCAAATACCATATTGCCCCAAACCATATTT
>JAQBHA010000109.1:0-19828 GCA_032128215.1 Nitrososphaerota archaeon
TTCATCATAATTTTTACAGTTAATAATAAACAACTAGTTTTTTTGTAATGATATCAAATAAAAAGAAAGTGGTTAGTCTCCATAATCCCCACTTTTCATAACATGTTCCTTAGGGGGTATACGAATCACAAAGCCACAGTGGCTACATCTATGAGTTGTTTCATATCTGCCTTCTATCGTTGGGATTGTAACATATTTAGTACAACTTGGACACTGTCTTTGAAATGCCATACTGAAATTATTACAATTATTTATGGTAATATCGGCTTGTGTGTTCAAATCAGAAAACCATAAAATTAAAAATTTAAATAATTTGAAAAATATTTTAGTTTTTATTAATAGTTTTTTGTTTTTCATATAGAAATTTCATACTTAAAACAATCAAGGTTAGTGCCATGGCAGCAACATTAACACCCATGATGTAAGGATCATTTTTTTCTATTCCATATACAAACCACAAAATTGAGCCAGCAGCAATTAAAATCATTAGGTATTTTGAAACATCATCTAGTTTTTTTGTACGATATCCTTTGATAATCTGAGGAACCCATCCTGCTAGTATAGTTATTCCTGCAACAGTAGCTAAAATTCCTAGTGATAATTCATCAAATAACATTTTTCACCACTTAATTCCAGAAAAACTGATCCAATCCAGTTTGCTTTGGTTTACCAAGTATTGTATCAAAATCAAGATCCATAGAGGATGTTATTTGGTCTAGTGTACTTTCCATAAACTCCATGTACTTTTTAGAATCAATCTCATCTGGTCTTGCCATCTCAACTGGTTTGACTCCTGGCTTGTTAATAATTTTAACATATGAAATAATATCTCCTTTTTTTATTTCTCTAATTGATTCAAGTAATTTTGCAGCACGAATATGTTGTGGTACAGTCTTAACATATTCAGCTGGTGTTTTACTAACCATCACATTAAATGCAAGTTCCGAAAGTGGAATCTCCTTTGCTTCTACTTTTTTGACGTATTCTGTGATTTTGCTGCTAATCTGTTTTTTTGCATTTGTAAAATCTTCTACCGTTTGTACTTGTGATAAAATATCTAACAGTTCATAAAATAATGTCTTAATAAATTGTGGAGTATGAGATTTCTTTCCAGTTAATCCTTTTACATCTACCTTGCCATTCTTTGTTACTCCAAGATAATTTTTCTTTCTACTACTAAGTACAACATATCGATATTCCTTATCAACTTCTAACTCTACTCCGTGTTCTTTTTTTGCCCACTCGATTACTTTTTGGATTTGTTCTCGAGTAGGATTTTTAATAAATAGTGAGTCAGTATCGCCGTATAGAACCTCTATTTCTAATTCTTTACATCTTTTTATGGTCTCTAAAATTGTATGCCTTCCAATTGCAGTAGTTGCTTCTGCAGCAGGTAGAAAATATAATGGAAAGATTTCTGCACCCATTACTCCATAGCTAGCATTGAGTATTACTTTGAGTGCTTGGCTTACCACATCGTACTGTTGTCTTTGTTCTTCTGATAACGATTCATTTTTTGAGAGATGTTTGTAATAATTTACTCTAAGATCTCTTAACGAACCTATTAAAAGAGATGTTAATCCATTGTGTTTTGTACATACCCAATGATTTGTTTGCGGTATAGTATTTTTTTTACACTCCTCATGGGGACACCTTACTGTCTCATATGATATGTTTTTGACTTTTATTATGCTTGGATATAGGCTGGCAAAATCCATAACTGTCACATCAAAATGAATCCCTTCTGTTGGTTCAACTACTAGACCTCCTCTGTATTTTTTATCTTTAATTATTGCATCACTTACTACTCCCACTGATTTTTTTTCAAGTTCAGTTCTTTTTGGTATCAATGCATTTCGCTGTCTATGTTCGTAATAGATGAGACTCCTTATCCACTGAGATACCCCCATTCTAGCAATATCATCAATAGGCATTCTTGCGATTCTAGAAACTACTACCAGCAGATTCATCAATAAATCGTTGTTAAAACTGGTTAGTTTGTAAGTGAGTCTAGCATCATTAAAACAATAATTTGCTGTCTGGTAAAGAGTCAAATCGCCAAGTTCAACTCCATAATCAATTTTACTTTCATCTAAGAGAGCTTTTGAAACACTGTTCAAGGAAAAATCGGTGTATTTGTGGCTGAATGCGTAAATCTGAAATGACCTGTTTGAAAGTGTTCGGTAAAGATCAATATGGACACCCTCCTTTAGAGTTGCAGAGTCTCTCATCATGTAGAATGGATTTTCTTCTTGTTTGATTCCTAATCTCTGTGCACGATTGTAAAGATATGGCATATCAAAATCATCCCCATTGTATGTAATTACAAAAGGATACTCTAAAATTTTTTTAAATGCATCTAAGATCATCTCTTTTTCTTTATTTTCATCATAAAACTGAACTTTGACATCTAACGGTAGTTCATTTTTTCCTTCATCTGTGCCCTCTTTTCTTAAAACAAATACTTGCTTAAAATTATCAGTTCCTTTAAATCCAATTGCAGTAACTTTTTTCTCTGCAATTTTTGCATCAGGTATTCTACCAACTTCTGCTTCCACTTCAATATCAAAACTTAATCTTTTAATTTTTGGTATAGGTTGATTGAGAAGATCAGCCCACTCTGAAACATATTTTTGAAATTCTTTTGAATCCACCATACTATCATCTACTGCCTTATCCCACAGTAGAGTTTTTAATGCCAAACGTACTTCGTCTGAAATTTGTAAATTCTCTGGAATTATTTTTCCATTTTCAATTTTATAGTATTTACCAACAATTAATGATTTATCGTATAGATAGTTTTCATAATATTTTATATCTGATTCCCATGTATCAATTAAATTACGAATACTTTTGTCTGTTCCTCCAATTGCCAGAGGGTTTGACACAATAATTTTTGATACTGTAATTTCAGTATCATTTATCATATCATGTTTTTTTACCGATTCGATTTTTTCAACATCATCTCTCTCAGAAAGAAAGTCTAATTCATCTGGGCTTAGTTTTGAGTAACAATATGGTTTATGATTAGTTTGATCTGGCCAAAGAATTATTTTTTGTGATTTTGGATCATAAAATTTTAGCACAGCTGAATTATTTTGACTGTTATATGTAGCAGATACTAATAATGATGCAGGAACTGTCTGATTTTTATTTGATTTAGTTTCTTGAAGAGTCACGTATTCACCTATTTGGGAATTAACTTTTCATTATGATCTTCGATTAATTTTTTTGTCCAATAATCAATTTTGTTTTTTTCAAGTGTTATTACTTTAATTCCTGCCTCTTCGATAAGGTCATAATCTGTTTCAGGATATGTGTCAAGGCATATGATTTTTTTAATACCTATAGTGATTGCCATTTTAGTGCATTCTAAACATGGTACAAAAGTAGTATACAGAACTGCACCCTCTGAACCGGCTTCTATTCCTAAAATAGCACAATGCATTATTGCATTAGCTTCTGCATGATTGCAAAGACACCTATCTAATGACGCCCCAGATTCGATTTTGCCTTCCATTCTTAGCTGACATCGCTTGCATCCGCCCTCAAAGCAATTTTTTATCCCTGGAGGTGTTCCATTATATCCAGTTGCAATTTGCCTATGATTTCTAACAATTACTGCTCCTACGTGTCTCGTCATGCAGTTTGAGCGTAATTTAGCAAGCTCTGCCTGTAACATGAAATACTCATCCCATGTTGGTCTCTCAAAAGAACTACTCACAGCAAAAATGACGTTTCCTATAATATATGAATTTGAATATTGACTTTAAGTAGCAAAATCCATGGACTCCTAATCCTCTTCAGATGAATACCTCAGGTTGGATGTCTATTGATATTTGAGTAATAGCTATTATTTGGTGACACGAAACCATAAAATCAATAAAACTCATCATTTCCATAGAGAAGATGTCTTCAGAATTCTTGGAACATAGATATTTACAAAAAAATACTATTGAGAACAGAGACTATCAAGTCAACTTAGCCAATCAAGCAAAATCTGAAAATTGTCTTGTGGTCTTACCTACAGGACTTGGTAAAACTACAGTTGCTCTTCAAGTGATAGCTGATTTTCTTTCCAAAGGTACTGGTGGAATATTATTTCTAGCTCCAACAAGGGTACTTACAAATCAACATTATGAATTTTTAAAAAATAATCTAACCATTGAAGATATTGCATTAATTACAGGTGAGGATCCAATACACAAAAGAAAAAAACTTTGGATGAATAGTGTTATTTGTGCAACTCCAGAAATTACAAAAAATGATTTAGACCGACAAATTATTTCTACTGGTCAATCTAATCTAGTAATTTTTGATGAGGCTCATAGAACTATTGGCGATTATGCTTATTCTGGAATTGCAGAACGATTTGCTAGCTCGACTGCAAGAATTATGGGCATGACTGCAACTTTGCCTAGTGAGAAAGAAAAAGCAACCGAACTTATTACAACTCTTAGGATTTCTAGTATAGCTCAAAGAACAGAAGACAGCCCTGATGTAAAACCATACATTCAAGAAACAAAAACAGAGTGGATAAATGTAGAACTACCACCTGAGATGAAACACATTCAAAGCTTAATAAAAAAAGCATTAGATGAAAGATATAATGAACTAAAACGGAATGGGGCTAACGTACAAGATAGTAAATCCCTCTCGCAACTACTTCGACTACGTGATTATGTATTGAGACAGAACCGTCGTTGTGCTAAACCACTCTTTACTGCAATTAGAATCCATTATGCACTAAGTATTTTCGAATCACATGGTATAACGCCTTTTCTAAGATTTTGTGATAGAGCAAGTAAGAAAAAAGGTGTTGGAGTTAGAGATCTTTTTGAAAATGATCAAAACTTTACTCAGGCTATCCTTTTGGCAAAAGCTGCTCAAGAAAAAGGAATTGAACATAGCAAGATTCCAAAACTACAAGAGATCTTACAGTCCGTAGAAGGTAAATCATTAGTCTTTACAAGCTACAGGGATTCAGTTGAAGTCATTCATAAAAAATTAACTGAAATGGGCATTAAATCTGGATTTTTAATTGGAAAGGCTGGAGAAACTGGTTTAAAACAAAAAAACAAATTGAAACTGTACAAAATTTTCGTGAAGGTGTTTTTAATGTATTAATTGCAACAAGGGTTGGTGAGGAGGGACTAGATATAGCAGAAGTGAATCATGTAATTTTTTATGATAATGTTCCTAGTTCTATTAGATATATTCAAAGAAGGGGACGTACGGGAAGAAAAGAAGCTGGAAAATTAATTGTGTTAATTGCTAAAGATACAATTGATGAGACATACTATTGGATTGGAAAAAGAAAAATGACTTCAGCCAAAAACATGGGTGAAAAAATGTCCAAAGTATTACTAAAACAAGTTGAAAAACCAAAAACTGCACTAGATGCCTATTTCTAATTTACCCTAGTCTTTTGATAATATGGTATCCAAATTCTGATTTTATTGGCTCTGAGATGGCTCCGACTTGGAGCTTAAATGCTGCTTCTTCAAATGGCTTGACCATCATACCTCTACCAAAATATCCCAAACTACCATCTCTTTTTGCACTCCCTGAATCAATTGAAAGATCCTTTGCAAGCTTGCCAAATTTTTCCCCTTTTTTTATTCTTTCAAGAATAGCCAGAGCCTCGCTTTGCTTTTTTACCAAAATATGAGAACATTTTATTTTATCTGACATGACACTCCTTGTAGTTTTTCATTAAAATACTATTTTATGAAGGCAGAACAAAGTATAAGATTAAAACCACGATTTTTTAATTTTAGATTTAATTTTACTCTTTAATTCATCCGTAATATCTTCAGGTTTCATGTTATGATCCTTTGTGGCATGTGTAGCACATTTACTTAGAATGTCATCCTCAGTCTTTCCCTTTGCTTCAAAACCACAGTCAAATCCAACATCTTTACATTTGAATTTTAACATATTTCCGTTAATTTTAATCAGGTAATTAGACGTTTCTTGGAATAACAGACAATCCTACTCTTAATCCAATTTATTGCGAATTACTGTGAACCAAATTTTTATTGGGACTTATTCAAACCCCCAACTTGATTTTCTAAAAGGTACAATTTTGATAAACGGGGCTTCATTTTCAACCCAAGGTTGATTCCTAACCCATTCAAATTTGTCATGGAATTTTTTATATAATTTCGTAAATTCTTCCCCATTTTCAATTATTGTAGCTTTTCCCTGTAGGCAGATTGCCTTGTGTCCTTTGTCTTTGTAAATGTCTATTGAAAGTGCCACATTGGGATTACTAAGTAGATTTTTGTACATTCTAGTATCGTAATCTGTAGCTATGAGAATTTTCCCTTCTTCATAAAGATAGGATACCGGTTTAACATGAGGCATATCATCATGGGATGTAGCTACCCTACATTCTTCCATTTTATTTAAAAATTCAATCTCTTTTTCTGAAAAGTACATCAGATATCGTACATTATAAAAAAGAAGATAATATAATTAGTATTGGTTTAGCGATCACTTTTGCTATTTGAAATGATCTATTTTGATTCAATTAGTCATTGCTAATTTACTATTGGTAATTTTATTGTAGTAGCGCAGACTTTGATCGTTGAATGATAGGGATTCACCATACATGTGTCCATGTGGTACGCCCTTATGGGATAAAGAGGAGTTCATATCTCATTTTATCCTGTGCAAAGAGTCAATAGAGTTTCTACAGCAAACAAGAAATCTCATTGAAGCATGTAATAGACTCAATGACAATTATCCTGACTTAATCAATTAAGAATTTTCTGATTTTTTTAAATGTGAGAGTTGACACTAAAAATGATACACGTAAACAATTTTACTTGTTGCAAAAACAAAATAATTAGGTGAAATTTTGCACCTTTTTGATAATAATTTTAGGATTTATTGTTATTTTTATTCCTGGTTTGTCTGTCTTTTTTTGGACATATTCAGAGATATCAGCCCTTCTATCATACTATCGTTAGCAAATGAAAATCCGAGGGGCATGCTCTCATCCCAATAGTACTCTTTTCCCCTCGGATTATTTTTTTTACTAGAATTACCCAAAAATTCGTTCTCGAATCTGAGGAATTTTTTTGTAAACCATATCTCTGATTTTTATCTGCTCCTCTGCAGTTGGAATGCCTTGTTTTATTTGGACTAGCCCCATAATGCCTGTAGTTAAGGCTGAGCCGATAATTAGTCCATAGACAAATTCGTTAGAATTTTCCACTTTGATAATATCCTTATTTTGTTCGATTTCTTGTAAATGTGCTGGAATAGTTGCAAGAGCTCCATCTAATGTCTGGTTAATGAGTTGTTCTAATTGTTCATCTCGGCTCATAATTTGCGTAAAACCTATTGGGTAATAAACATGAACCTAAATTTGTAAATTTTAGTCTTGAAATAGATTTTTAATAAACCCAACTTTTAGAAAACACATGTTTTCTTATTTTACCATTGCTACTGCCAATGAAAAGCTTCCAATCATAGTAGTTAAATTCAAAAATATCATCCAACTTAAAAATGAAATAGTAAAAATTGAACATGAATTAAGTTCATCCATGGCTCCAACTAGTACATTTGAACAATATGTGATAATTAAACAAAAACTAAATTCTGTTGTAACAAAATTTTATCAAGCAATTGAAGATCTTGAAAATACTGGTGTTGTAATTAAAGGAATTGAAGAAGGACTCTTGGATTTTCCATCCAAAAGATTTGATAATGAGGTTTGGCTTTGTTGGAAAGAGGGTGAAAAAGAAATAAAATTTTGGCACGAGAAAGATGTGGGATTTAGTGGGAGAAAACCAATTAGTGTTAGTGATGAAACCTTAGTGTAAGTCATCTTAATTTATTCATTATTTCAACATACTTTTTTTGTAATTCTTTAAACTCTTCTTTCACAGAATTAAGTTCACATAGTGTTGTTTTATTTTTTTCATTTAAAAGATCAACTAGTACGTTTACTGTTTGAAATATTCTTTTAGATTCATTTAGATCTCCTCCTCTTGATAATTCCTTTTTGATTATTTCAATTGCTTCCTGTTCTGTTTTTATTTTATTTTGTAATGCTTCTTTCTTTTCAAGTCGATGTAACTCAAGTTCAATATCTTCAATTTGTTCTACTTTTAATTTATGTTCGGATTGAGCTTGATTAATTTGATTCTTAAAATGTGTTAAATTATTTTTGATTTCTTCTCGTTCAGTTTTTAATTTGACTAATTGCTGCGCTAACTTTACAACTTTAATTTCTTTTTGACCCAATTTATCTAAATCAAATTTAATTTCTTGTTTTTGAGGGTTGAGAATTGATACCTCTTTATCAAATCGCTCATAATTCTTTTTAAATTTATCAAAATCTGATTTTTTTTCTTCAACATATTGCCTTACTAAGTTAGTATATTGTGCAGTATTGCTGAATGCATCTTTAACTTTTGGTGCATCTTCTTTGTATGAGTCAAGATTATTCTTATTTCTTCTTTCAATGATTACAGATCTATCTGGAACTTCTTCTATTATTTGATCATCTAATTTTTGTCCAAGAGTTGGAATCTCTTTCCATTCATCTTCTTCGGTTATCCCTGATTCTGATTTTTTAATTCTTTTCAGGTGTTTTTCTAGCATATTATTTTTGAGTGGTCATAAAATAATACTAGTATGTAGTCCAAAGCGAACGGACACTTCTCAAAATGAGACTGGTCGTATTTTTTTAAAATACCAAAAAATGTTAAGGAGGTAAAAAATAAGGTAGGTAGTATGTTGTCTGCGTGGTTTCGTGTAATCCGAATTCGTTTTCTCCTATCTTCAGTAATCGCTGTATCTGTGGGACTTGCTATTAGTTGGTGGCATGTTGGTCAGATTGATATTTTGTATGCAATAATTACTATGTGTGGGGTAGTCTCACTTCATGCAAGTGTTGATCTACTCAATGACTATTGGGACTTTAAACGAGGAATCGATACACTGACTAAACGCACGAAGATGAGTGGTGGCACTGGTGTTCTGCCTGAAGGTTTACTTCGACCACGTCAAGTGTACCTTGCTGGAATTGTTTTTCTTGTAACTGGTGCTATAATTGGAAGCTATTTTGTAATTATTGATGGAATAGTAATTGGAGCGATTCTTGCATTTGCAGTTGTGTCTATCTATTTTTATTCTACAAAAATTGTCGACTCTGGACTAGCTGAAATATTTGTAGGAATAAAAGGAACAATGATTGTTCTTGGAACGTATTTTATTCAAACTTTGGAAATCAATCTTACAACAATCATGGGGGGAATTTTAATAGGTGCACTATCATCTCTTGTTTTATTTATTACTTCATTCCCTGATTTTGAAGCAGATAAAGCAAAAGGACGAAAGACGTTAGTCATCTCGGTGGGGAAAAAAAGGGCCACAATTGTGTTTTGGCTTTTTCCAATAGCTGTCTATGCAATATTAATTTCTGGTATATTTTATGAAATCTTTCCAATTTATTGTATTATTTCATTAGCGATGATTCCACTAATAATTAAAACAGGACTGTTGTTAAAACAAAATTTTGATAATTCCCATAAATTCATAGACGTAATGAGTTATACAATTACATTTAGTAGAATAACTGGAGCATTATTTGTTATTGGTTTTCTTTTAAATCTCTGATATGTTCATTAAAAACACACAATGTACTATTACAAGTTTTTCATAAATTTACTTCTTGATTAGAGTAATAGTAATTGATGATGAGCATGACGTATCTGAAGTTTTGTGCGAATTTTTAAAAATTAAAGGCATTGAGGTTTTAGGACGAGGTAAAAATGGAAGAGATGCAATTCGATTATATCAAAAACTACGCCCTGATTTAGTTTTGATGGATTTAGTCATGCCAGAATATGACGGATTTTATGGTATTGAAAAAATTCGTAAATTTGATCCCAAGTCTAAGATTATGATCATTTCAGCATCATTGACTCACACATATGTTCAAAAACTTTTAAAAATGAAAGTCAATTCAATTTCCCTTAAACCTTATGATCTCAACAATGTTATTGAACTAATTCACAAGGTAAATCAAGGAATGGAAGTTAAAAAAGTTCCAACTGTATTTGCCAAAAACAGTTAAACCCTCCAGTTTTCCAAATATGTCATGATAGAAGGTTGTGCCACTACAGAAGGCACCTCTGAATTTTTAACAAAACATTCTGATGTGCACCCCAACAATTTTCGAATTATTCATGGGCTGACATTATCAAATATAGGAGTTGGAACTTATCTTGGAAATCCAGATTCACAGACAGATGAATTAGTAATAAATGCATTAAAAAAATCCATACTTGCAGGCATCAATGTTATTGATACAGCAATTAACTATCGTTCTCAGAAAGCAGAGCGTTCTGTAGGTAAAGCAATTTTGGAATTAATACATGATGGAAAAATTAATCGTAATGAGATATTTATCAGCACTAAAAATGGTTATGTTACAAATGATGGAGACATTAAAGAAGATTTTTGGCAGTATGTGAATAGAGAGTATGTCACAAAAGGAATTATTCAAACAAATGATATTTCATCTGGGTACCACTGTATGGCAGTTCCATATCTTGAAGACCAACTAGAACGTAGTAGGAATAATTTGGGACTTGAATGCATTGATTTAATGTATCTTCATAATGCAGTTGAGGGTCAAATTCAGGACGTTTCAAAAGAACAATTCCTGAAGAATTTGCGCAAGGTTTTTGAATTTTATGAATCTAAAAGAAAAGAAAAGAAAATCAGATTTTATGGAATGGCTACTTGGGAATGCTTTAGAGTTCAACCTGATAACCCAAATTTTTTAGAGTTATCCGAGGTGATGCATATGGCAAATGAAGTTGGAGGTACAGAACATGGATTTAGGTTTATTCAATTACCATTTAACATGTATCTTGATCAGGCATTAATAATGAAAAATCAGTCATTTAATGGAACTCATGACACTATTTTACAGGTTGCAAAAAGTTACGGGGTAGGAGTTTTTACCAGTGTTCCTTTGATGCAGGGAAAGCTTCTCTCACCAGGTGTAATGCCTGAGTTTAATAATCTTAAACCATCATTGAGATCTTTGCAATTTACTCGTTCAGCCCCTGGGGTGCTAGCTCCTCTTATTGGACACAAGTTAGAACAGCATGTGAATGAAAATGTTGAAATTATGAAAATTCCACCAATTCCTGAAATTGAATTTCAAAACCTTGTTAAAACATTGACATCATCTAAAACCCGCTAAAATTTATTTTTTATTATGATTCTTTAATAATTCCACCAAAGTTTAGAGTTTTACTTGATATACTTGGTACATACTGATCAATTTCTAAAACATATCCTTCAGGAACATTTGCTTGAATGAATAATTGTTCTCCAGTGGATGGCCTATCTTTATCCGCATATACTATTGCAAGTACAGCTAATTCGTCATTATCAATATAATTATCAAAGTTTTGATTTATAACCCAATAAATAAAAGCAGTAGTGCTTGTAGGATTTTCTTCATCTACATAGGGATTATTATCAATCATGCCATTTTTTTTTGCATCTTCCACAGCTTCCATCAAAGAATCATAGGTTTTATCCCGTATGCTTCCCACATAGATATCATCATAGCTGATTTTATAATTATCAACTTTTACAAGTTTGTATGACACATTCATAATTTGCGGATCAACATTAACTGCCCCATCTGACGCAGTTTTAACTGGTGTTGCAGTTGCCAATATTTTATATGAAGATACATCTGCAAATGCAGAAATTTTTCCTGCAATTACCAATCGCTCATCAATTTCATCTACTGCTTTATCTACAACTTCTTTTTGAGTATTGTTTACTGATAATCCTACATTTACAAATAAAATTACCAAAATTAGTGCAATAGTGAAAAATACAGCTAATCCAGCATTATACATTGGGAACACAGCTCGATGTAATTTTTTCATTATCTTATCCTATAATTTTAAAATAAACTGATTCAGTATTTTCTCTCGTATGTTTACTGCGAACAGACAATTTCTTCAATACTTGACTCTATTAACATGTTAGAATCTTAAAATACTAAAAATTAAAATGGATACTCATGCCTGTTGATCCTGTATGTGGAATTGAACTTGATGAAAGTTTAGCTCTTCTTCATGAACATCAAGGAAAAAAATACTATTTTTGTTGTAATGGTTGCAGGAAAATATTTATTAAAAAACCACGAAAATGGAAAAAAAATTCTTAGATAGGAAAACTTCCACACATCCCACAAAACTTTGAATCCGATTTTACCTCAAATTGACAATTTGGACATTTATTATTAGAAGAATGTAACTTGTATGGTGGCTCAAAGTATTTTCTATATATCTCGTAATAATGAAGTGACTCTTTTGATTGTAAGGAAACATTATCTGATTCTTGAATCTGTTTAAATTTTGTATTAAAAATCTTGTCAGAAATTAATGTATTAAACAGATGTGTTAATCCTGTAGTTCCTGCACCGTCTTGCATTGGGGATTTGTCTCGCCAAACTATGGTTTCAGGAAGTTTATTTTCGAATATTTTTCTTAATATCCATTTTCCATATTTTTTTTCATCTTTTTTTCCTACTTTCAAATTAACAGGAATCTTTTTTGCAAAATCTATTACTTTTTTATCAAGAAATGGTGTTTCTACAGTGATCCCTAATGCCTGACCAATTTTTTTTGAAGGAAAATGCATTATTTTCCATATTCTTTCAAGATCTTTTTGTAGCTCTACATCATTCTTTTTTAAAAAAAAATGGTATCCTGCAAAAAGTTCATCTGCCCCATCACCGGTTATAATACTATGTTGGCCATTTTCTTTGGCAAACTTTATTGCAAGATACATTACGACTGAATTCCTAATTTCTATTTCATTGAATACTTTTAGAATCTTTATAGTCTCTTCAATGGAAGACAATAAATTTTCAATACTAACTACTTTCATTTCTAATTTCAGATTAAACTTTTTTGCCACAATCTGACAGAATGTCAAATCTGTCGCAATAAAATCTTCGGTACTAATTGAGATTGCATTACATTTTTTTTCCTTAAGAAAATATGCTATGATACTACTATCTAATCCTCCTGACAAGGCAAGAGTTCTTGCTTTACAGTTCGAAGTCGATTCATCTAAAATATCATATAGTTTTTCCAAAAATTTTTGCAACATTAAACAGTGATTCTGAAATTATATAGGTTCACCTAATTTTCTAAAGGCTAATAAAAAAAATGTAGACATAAAGTTCGCAATCTTCGTATGTACCTTTAAATATTTTATCAAACAATTTTACTACATGTTACTTCCAGCAGAAATTGAATCAAAAACTTTGATTCCTGCATTGAGAGCTATTTTAGCAAAAAAACTAGCTGAAGATCACAAAATTAGAGAAGATGAAATTTCTAAGATGTTGGGAGTTACCCAAGCAGCTATTAGTAATTACATTAGAGGTACAAGGGGAGATCCAAAACTAATAGCCAAACTTTTATCTCAAAAATCTATTGTGGATATGATCTCTGAAATTAGTGAGAATCTTGCTTCCAATAAGGCGTACACCCCAGCTAGTTTATCAAAATTTATCGGTTTATGTAACTACATAAAGTCAAGCTTGCTGATATGTGAAATTCATCACAACCTAGAATCAAATATTGATGAGGCAATATGTAAAGAATGTGAAACTATGCTTCTCAAAGGACCTGGTAGCGTGTATTAAGTTCTAATTTTTTAGTAAAATAATTTCTATAGTTGAAAGCATTTTCCCAATACCTGCAGGAAATTCAGTATTAACCAAAATTTTTTGAATTTTTGAATTTCCTTTAAGCATTTTTTCAGTAATTATATTGGCGATTGCCACTGCATTTGGTATAAAATCTCCCTTTGCTCTAATAATTACTTTGTTTGATTTTCCTAACATAGAAATTACATTTATGGCTTCTATCATTACGGGTTCACTTCGAACATTAAAAATTGGCGATTCATCATTTTGATTAGCTGAAAATGATGACAATAATTTACTTTGACTAGTATCCTCCATCATCCTTAACCCAATACCAGAAAAATTCTTTAGTTTAAAAATATTATCGACGAATCATCCATTAATCAAAGTAATCAATGGGTATGTTTTGAAAATCTCCGTTTGGCAATTTTCTTCTGATAATAATTGGAATTGCACGTTGCTCAAGTTCTTCTAGTGCAATATCAAGTGAGGTACCTGCTGTTTTTGGAATTTCAATAAATGGTGGTGCCCCAAGTGAAAGCTGTAAAGCTCTTGCTCCCATTATCCGCGCCTTTTCAAATCTCGTTAATGTTGGAGGCCCTATCATTATTTTTCCTTTTCCTGTTATCTTGAGTTCTTTAATTTCATGCACTGGATCAATTTCTATTATCTTTCGATTCTCAATTACTTTACATTCTTGGTCTATTACGGCTAATTCTTTTTCAGATAGCTCCTCTTTTCCTATTTTTATTTTTTTATAAGCAGTAATTGCATCATCTACACTTTTTGTTGATTCATCCTCTATATTTTCTTCCACAGGTTCCTCATAATCTACTATAGGCTCAATTACTTCAGTTTCTTCTGCAACTTCTGACAAGTATACAATTTTCAAATAGCGGTAATATAATCGAATATGAACTAGATACATACGTATCCCGATTATTTGCATATTTCAAAAAACCCAGTGTTTATCTATGGAATTAAGACGACACGATAAATGGAACAAGATTCTGTATCAAAAATTAAACTAATTCTAGAATTACGAGGAAAGGCAAAACTAAACTGTGAGCTAAAGCGGCATCTTTCTCCAAGAACAGTAGGTATCATCTCAAGAATCTTACCTTTAGAAGGAAATGCGCATTTATTAGATAAAAGTATAGCTTATTTTGAAACTTCAATTGAATCTGGTATTGACAGACCAAGAAAAGAATTCAAAAAAGGAGACATTGCTTTTTTACCTGCAAATGGTAGTATATGCTTTTTTTTTGAAAATACGATTTCATCAAAAACTATGACGCCAATAGGAAAAATACTTTCAGATAGTGGCGTTTTACAGAACATTACTCCAGGTGATGTAATTTTACTTTATGCTGATATTGGTTGATAAATATGGTGGCCACTATGCCCGCCAATTTTTTTAACAGTTCCTTCTTTGGCTAATTTTTTCAAAAATGCATTTGCAGCGGAAACCTTAACTCCTGTTTGTCTTGCAAGGTCTTGAATTGTAATTACTTTAACATTTTTAATATATTTCATAGCTTGTTCTTCATTTACAATTACAGTAATCTCAGCTTTTGAAGAACCCTCACCAGTTTTTTCTTTCTTTTTTCCTTTCTTTTTTATATCTGATTTCTTTGAAGAATCATCACCCTGCGATTTTTCCTGCTGAGCTGCTGATTTCTTTTTTGTTCCACCCATAGAAAATTTTAAAAATTTATCCTACTTATAAAGGTGGAGGAAATTGCACCATCTATTTTTCATTTTTCCGTACAAAGATATATCATTGTTATAGAAATAATTTAATCTAAAATTAGAATAACTTCTTTACAATTGAATTTATCTTTGATTTATTTTAGTTTTTGTCAGTTGTATTCAAAGTAATAGACATCAAGAAATCTTCATAATGTTAATGTGATTTATTCAGAAAACTAGGTAATTTAAATTCAAATTTTAAAGTAGAGACATTTCAACTATATATAATATCATTCCTATGAAACATTATGGGAGTTATTGCAAAAGGTGCAAAGTGTAATGTAAATGGTTGTGATAATGATGGCGCACGTTCCCTGAACTCCGCCAAGGTAGAAAATGCTGGTTTGCAGGTTTCATCAAGTGGAAAAAAGACCGTTCTTTGTAAAGAACATTATAAAGAATGGAAAAAAGCATCAAAAGATGATCGTGATCTTGAGCGTGCAAGATTTGATAAATTCTAATTTTATTTTCTTTGTTTTCTATTGTTAGCCTTGGGAGGTGAATTATTCAAAAATTCATCTTTAAGATTGTTATAATATTTTCCAAGATTTTTGTAAAGCCTCTTTGGCTTTCTTGGTTTTTGGTTACTGAGTGCATATAATGCAAGAATGGGAAATGCAATCGTAGAGTCTGCGTAGACTGTTATCATATCTTGGTGGGCATCTTGCACTTTGCCCCAACTCTTTCCTTCTTGAAGGGTAGCCCCTGACAATCCTCCAGTATCCGGGCGTGCATCAGTAATTTGAATAATATAATCTTGTCCACCATCATTTCTTTTTAATATTTGGTCTAAAAGAGGTCCAGTTTGTTGTGCAGAATTTTTAGGGACACCTCCCCCTAATTCAAGAATTCCTGATTTTTTAGAATGATAAACAATTGCTGCTTGTTCAATTATTTCCCTGATGAAATCCAAGTTGTATATTTTATCTCTAAATCGATGTACTGCCAAATTCAAAGCAAGTGATGAATCAAGTAGTGCCGGGACATAAACTGGTATATCATAGTCATATGCAGTTGTAATGAAACTTTTTTTAGGATATTTTGCATTTTTCTTACTAATTCTTCCCATTAAGTTACAAAATTCTGCACTAGTAAACGGTTTGTCAATAAGATTTTCTTTAAACATTTTCTGGATTACATGATCTTCTGCCTCTAACGTTTCATAGAACTTGATAAAAACATCACGAATTCTAACAATCTCTTTATCATAAAGTTTCATATCATCTACTTCATAATGACCTTGTTTTACAGGAAATCCCCACGCAAAATGGTCTTCATGATATACGTTTGCGCCAGTTGTAATTATCCAATCAACAAATCCTTTTTCAATTAAAGTCTTAATTATTCCTCCAAATCCCACTGGCGTTAATGCCCCTGAAACTGTTAGACAGATAACTGCATCTTCTTTAATCATTTTAGCATAAAGTTTTGCAGCCTCTCCTAGTTGTCTTCCATTATATCCACTTCTAGCGTATACTTCCACTAAATCTTCTATTTTCATTTTGGAATCTAGTTTAATGTGAGGAATATCCTTACCATGAAAATTATGATGATCCACAACTGAAAAAATTTCTAGCACTAATTAATACTTGCGAATTGGTAACACTTTCTAAATTTACTTTAAGAATTTTCAGAATTTACAGGTAGTTTTGAGTTCCATACATTTGACCATTTTCTTAGAGTTATGAACAAAGGTATTGGACCCACTATTAGAGTTAAACCAAGTGAATACGGAAATGGTAAAATCATACCTAAAGTGAAACCAATTCCCACAGAAGCTAAAATCGGAAGAATTCCACGTCTTAATGACTTAATTCTATAATATGCCCATATTGTAATTATTGTAAAAGGAACAAATGCCAACCATTTATGACTTTTTGAGACTCTTTCTTGTTTTACCATGTTAGTAAATTATTAAACTGTGAATTAAGAATTGATAGATTTCTTTGTGTGTAACTGGAATTTTTTCCTGGAACTTAAGACCGACAATGGTAGTATATCGGCGACAGTTCCAGATATAATCTGATTTTATGAGTTCTAAATGGTATGTATGTTCGAGTAGGTATTTTTTGAACATACAGTCATTATTGTCATACCTTTAGAATGTAATATGAGATAATTCAATATACGATATTCGTCTTTTCTCCAGAGACTCCCAATGCCCCACATTCTCGTTTCTGGAGAACTGACGAGTTTATGAATTAAGAATATTTAGTATTATTGAGAAGATAGTTCAGCTTTTAGAAACCTATACTCACACTCATCACAATCACAGTTCATCTTCTCACATTCAGTATGTACACTACACAAACAAGCGAAACATTTAGTCATTTTCTTAATACTCCTTCAATTACTTCTTTAACATTACCATTGATTGATTCTAATTCTTATGTGGCATAGAAATTAACTTAAAGCAATAAAATGAAAATTATCGAAGTTTCTAATCCTCTAAGAGTCGATCGATTACCTGATAACTCAGTAATTCTACTTTCACAAGGAAATTACATTGAACATGGCTTTAAGATAACTCAAGTTGAGCTTCGACTTTATCTTGAAAAAAAAGATAAAAAACTTGGGCCTTTTTCATTAATAACTTCATTTGTTGAAACTGACAAAGGCACAATTGAAATGACATATGAGGAAGGTTATGTTGGATTAAATCCTCTTGAAAAAATAAAAGAGTTTCTAATCTTAAATTTGGGAATATCTGGAATAATTTTACGATCAATCATATCTCTTGAATCATATCAAAAATAAATCCAAATAATTCATTTGATCTCATCAAAATATTTCTAAAGAAAATATGAAAAGATTAAAAAGGATTAGAGGAACCCATAATTAATGCTGAAAAATATATTACAACAAAGAAATGCCTCACTTGGAAACAATAAACACGATCTATTATATGGTGACAGACTAATTCAAAAGAATTCTGAAACTAACTGCAAAAGATATTGAAGAATTTACAAAATACCTTAAAAAATAAGGAAAAACTCCGGGAAAAATATCCGCATGAGAAGTTCGTAAACCAGATTCTAAACCATTTCTTAGGAAAAGAACAAAGAAAAAAATATCAAGAAAATTGACAATGATCGAAGAAATACCTGAAGAATCTGATTTTTTCCCTATGATTTGTGAAGATTGCGGAAAGTCTTTTGGTAAGGATGTCATTAAATTAGCAGTTCACTCTTCAACTCACTATCCAGATAGAGCAACTAACCAACCCCCTACCAGATATAGTCATAGCAAGAAACAGAAAGACGATCCGTTGGTTTTGGCATCGTGACTAAGTAATTAATTCTCAAATTAAATTGTAATACAAATAAAACATAAAAAACATCACGACTAAAATTGAGTAATAAGTAATTCAAGAATTAATTTCATTATTTACTCTATTGCTAAAACTCTACTTACAAGAATACCGAATAGATCGTTATAGGCAAATTTTCCTAAAATCCGACAAATTCTTCCTTGTCTTTTTATATGAAATAAAAAAATGAAAAAATGACGATGCAAAAAACAGTATCTCTAATAGGAATAATTTTTCTTGTCTGCATGAATTTTCCTAACATCTTTGCTGCAGAGGAAATTGAATTTACAAATCTTAGACCAGTAGACTTTATGGGAAATCGTCTTAATTCTATACAACTTGCCCAACAGGTACAGTTTACATCTGATATTAAAAATACCAAAAATATAGCACAAGATTTTACATTTATTGTTACCACTGATAATTTACAAAAAAAAGTTAAATGGATTACAGGACAGCTTTCTCCAGGTCAAACTCTGAGTCCTGGAATTTCTTTCTCTTTTGATTCTGAAAAATCATATCAAGTTGATGCGTATCTGACTTTGCTTCCACAAAATGTTCTTGATAAGAATGATCCCTCTAAATATTCTCCTTTTGCCAAACCTGAAAATCATTTGGCCAGTCCATTAAAAGTAACCTTCACTATTGGTGCCCCTCTGCCAAATCCATCAGCTGTACAAAAACAAATAGTTCCAGAGTGGATAAGGAACAACGCCGTATGGTGGTCTGAAAACCACATTGAGGATACAGACTTTCTAAAAGGGATTGAATATCTTATAGAAAATAACATTATAGTTATTTTAAATCTACCAGATTCAAAACCAATTCCAAGTTTTGTTGATCCACAAAAAAATCCTCAGCATTACATTCAACGTTATACCAATGAACCATCCTACAAAGACTGGTTTAACCGAAACTATCCTGATTATACAATATATGAAGCCGTTGGACTTTCTGACCCAAATCAAGAACTAATCCCTGACTGGATTCGTAAAAATGCTAAATGGTGGGGTGACGGATTAATTTCCGATGCTGAATTTTTCCAAGCA
>JAQBHA010000110.1:0-9930 GCA_032128215.1 Nitrososphaerota archaeon
ATCCATCAGCAATTGCAGTGTTAGCTGTACCCTTGATTGTTGTAACTTTATCATCTATAGTGAGTAATCCATCAGCAATTGCAGTGTTAGCTGTACCATCCTTTACTGTAGTAACTAGATCTGTCAAGGTGAGGAATTCATTAATGATTACGGTGTTAGATTTACCTTTAATTATGGAAATTTTATCACCTAGGGTAAGTTTCTCTGTAATAGTAATTTTATAATTAATATTATCTTTACAACTAAGATTCTTTTCAATTATGTTTATGTTAGTTTCAATTTCAAATACTGATAGAACAGTATGTCTTTCTGCAAAGAATAGGTCAATGTCATATTCTTGACCTGCCACTAAACCTAGTGAATCAAGTTTTAATAATCCACTATTGCGTGGTGGTAACACTCCACCGCCATCGTAAATTAGCTTATGGTTTACAAATATCCAAACATCATCATCTCCATTGACTTGTATGGTTTGACCTGCTTTAGATACAAATGAACCACGCATTTCATATGTAAAGTGATAATTATGACTCCTTCCTTCATTCCCAAATAACTCACCATCAATTGGGAAGAAAGTTGTATCAGAAAATTTGAATAATCCACCACTACTTGGGGAAAGTGTAATATCAAATTCTTTACATTGGTTTATGCTTTCAAAGTTTTTGTACCACTGATTGAAATTGGCTGTACCAGTTGTGGTTATTGTTGTACCTGTATGTGCATATGATGGATTATCAGAGTCTGCGCTATTTCCGTCCCCAAGAAGAGGTTTTACGATTCCATCATCGTCTCCAATAATGTATTCAAAGTCAGGATGAGAGTCTTTGAAGTCTCTAATTAATCCATTAAGTTTTAGAGTTTGTCCACTAGAAAATTCAATGTGAAGAAGAGTGGCCTTTGTAGGATTACCATCATAGGTTAAGGCGTCTCTATCACCCTGCTTGTTAATTAACAACATAAATGCAATAGAATTTCCTTTTGACCAGTCTTTTCTATTTACTATTTCTTGTACAAGAGCTGAAATGTCAGGAGTTTTTTGAGCAGAACCTGCATCTCCTTGTTTTTTCCATTCAGGAATAGACCAATTTACAGATGCCTGAGTTATTTTTCTTGTAGTAATATCAAATTTGGTTTTACTAAATGTTTTTGCATTATCAACATTTTCTGCAAAAATTTTCACACTTGGAGAGTTCTTTTCATGGTCATCATCATCTTTATCATCATTAGGACAAGCACCTTTTTTATCACCATGTACTAAATGAGCAGCCAAAGCTGATTTTGAAATGTTAATTGTATGGGCATTACTAGGATTTCCAGAAGGGATATGACATACTTTTATTTTGTCATCGTCTTTTTCATTGTAATCGTCTTTTTCATTGTCATTATCTTTTTCATTGTCATTATCTTTTTCATTGTCATTATCTTTTTCATTGTCATTATCTGCAGTAAATTGAATGTACGCCTTGGTAATTGTAGAACCAGGTGGAATGATAATATTTTGGAAACGTAATCCTATTTGATTTTCTGCAATATCCAAATCAGATTTATCAAATAAATCCATCTCTCCATTTTTTTTCTGCTCAGCATCATCTGAGTTTAGAGAAATTCTGATGTTTATTCCATTTTCATTATCTTCAATATTTTTAGAAGCAACAATTTGAAATTCTTGTTGAGAAAGCTGAGGGACGTTCCATTGCATCCGATCTATTATGCCGTTATCATTAGTATCAATAAATTCCACTTGAAATCTGGGATCAAAAGTTACATCGGTTAATGTACCATTAATATTCCAGTATAGATAAAACTCGGTATCTTCTTCATTAAGATCTTCAGGTAGATCAGAAAATGATTTAACATCGGTGTAGTGTATTGCTGAATCATGTGCAACTGTAATTGTTTTATTAAACATATTTTCAGTTGAATAGTCCTTTTCATTGATGTATGGTGAGGGGGTTTCAAACTCAAGGATGTATTCAGAAGCACTTTCTTTGATCTCTACAAACTTTGTATCTTCGTTATCTTGTAGTACTTTGTCAATTTCCTCCATAGTGATTATATCCAGTGGAATAAGATCTGTTGATTCCCGAATTGATTCGGTTACTTCTAGATTTTCTTTTGCTATTTCAATAGATTGTTCATTATTGACATGGGTTTTAGCTTGAATATTTTCGGCATCAATTGGAATCTCAACTAGGATATTTTGTACATTATTTTTATCCAGAGTTATTGTTTGAATCCAATTAACTGGCTCTCCAATTACAATTTCATTGTGACTTAGGGTAGATGTTACATTCTTTAATTCAAGTGATAAAAGAGGAAATAGATCTACTTCTAACTCAAATTGTTCAAGAAATTCTAAATATATTTTTTTAATATCTAATTCAGTTAAAGCTTTTTTGTAAATTAATACATTATCAATAATACCAGAAAAATATTTTGAAAGTTTGGATTCTCCACGTATTGTACTAAAATATGCACCTAAAACAAGTTCTGAGTCAGAAACTTTCACATCTGAGGTTGTAAGTTGAAGTTTATCTTGTGAAATAAAAATTGGTTCAGAAAGTTGTGCTGTTCCTTCTAAAGTACCATTTACGTACAAGGAAATTTGTGTATCGTTTATAATTGTTAATAGATGTGACCAATTTTCGATTTTTGTTGTACCAGTAATCTCTGTCCAAGAAATTCCATCAAATACAGAAAATTTAGCAACATGTTTTGGAGATATGATATTATTTAGTGATAATTCAAATGAATTTTCTTTTGATATAACTGTAAATTCTGAAGAACCTTTAGAATAATTAGGTTTGATAAAGGCAGATATGGTTAATTGGTTTAAGTTTTCATTTAGGTCTTCTGAGTTTATTGAAACTAAATTTTCTGTTCCATTAAATTCTATTCCTGCAGTGTAATTAGTATTATTTGATAATGTATCTGCCCTAGTATTATCAAGTTCTATAGCGGAAATTTCTTCTAGCAGAGTAATAGGTTTTGGTTCTTCAATTGGAAGATTCTCTTTTAATTCCTCAATATCTGTAGAATTTGAATTGTCAAGAATAAATGGAAATGATTTATTGTATAATTCGGCTATTTGTTCTGCGGTGAGATATACCTCAAATATGTTAACATCATAAATCATTCCTGAGAATTTCTTTGATACTTTATCAATTGAACGAGAGTTATCTAATGAAGCTCCTACTACAACATCAGAACTGGAAGAAACTAGTTCAGGGGTTTTAGGTTCAAACTCACCATCAGTTGTTAGTGTAATGGTCTTAGTGGTAGATTTTTCATTAGATAATGTGCCATTGGTGTATAATGAGAGTTTTGTGCCATTAAAAGTAGCAGCTAAATGAGACCAATTCTCACCTATAGTTGTAGAGGTTTCTACAGAATGCCATTTAATTCCATCAAATATGGAAAACTTTGCTACTTGTTGTGGTTCAATTATATTATTAATAACAAGCTCAAATGTTCTTTCTTTGCTTAGTATAGTAAATTCCGAAGATCCTTTGGAATAGGATGGCTTTACCCAAGCAGTAATTGTTAGATTTGAAATACTGCTGGTGGAGTTTCCTGCATTTGTGACATAACTTTCCCCATCAAGGATCAGACCAGCTTTCTCTTCTACGTAGACATTGCCAATAAAATGGGAACCATTTATGGAAGAATTAAATTTCCATGATTCGGTAGCATTAGGTAGCTTTACGTTATTTTCTAATTCATTTGAGGTTGAATTATTTTCAATAAAATAGTTAGATTTAGTAGAGTTTGAGATTGGAACAGTATAGTTTTCTGGTAATAGTTCAGTAGAGTTTATTCCAACAAAATTATCAACATTTTGTAGATTTAGATTCTCTGTAAATGTATTGTTAGTAAAATCTTCTAGTGATTTAGTTTGATAATCATCTAATAATTCTATTTCAGTATTATTCATTTCTTGACCAAATGCAGTACCCCAATATGATGACGATATTGAGACTGGGGTAATAATTGCTGATGAAACTAATAATATAATTACAAAATAAGAGAATAATTTTTTACAACTATTAAATTGAATATGTTCATTTTCATTTCGGATAAAAATTAATCCAGAAATTAAAAATAAAATAACAAATCCAGTTGGTTCCTTTGTATTAATCTGATTAAATAAACTAGTAGATAATTGGAAATCAGAAATAATATTAATTGAATCTAAGAATTGCGATAACTCAAAATTATGAACAAAAATATCTTTTGGGAAAATATTAAGAGAATTAAATAAATGATTATTAAAATTTTCATTAAATATTGAATTAGAAATTAAATTTGTATTAGGATCTTTATTATTAATTTGGAAATTATAATCAGAAAAAAATAATTGAAGATCAGTATCTAAATAATTTTTATTGGATAATTTTTCTTGATTACGGATTCTATCAATTGGAAATATTCTTTCTATAATTGCTTTACGATCAGAAAATTGTTTCGTTAAAATAACAGTTGCTTCTTGCTGATACAAATCTGATGAAAGATTTAATGTTTCTTCAAAAATTATTGATTTAATATTTTGTTGATCATCAATACTAATTTTTCCTAAATCTTTTTTTTCACTAGGTGATGAAAGATTCATAGATTCAGACAAACTAATGGAATGATTTACAGAAGTTTGTTGAATTAATTTTTCGTTTTTTGCATTTTCAATATTATCTAAATTATTTTCAGATTTAATATTAGAGTTAATTGCAAATGATTCATAGCTAGCATTTGCTACAGAAGAAAATAGTAATGTACTGAACAAGAAAATAGCTATAATATTCACTCTAGTGAAAGATCCCCAGTATGCCATCCGAGTATTTCTTAACCAGAAATACCATTAAGCAGGCTGGAAGTACGAAGAAGAATACCCCTCCATTATGGTAAAAAACCTCAACATATAGACCAAATTGGAAAATATCGGATGTTTTGGGATTTTTAGTAAATCTAGATATTTAGAAAAAAAATTGGTATACCATAAAAAAATCTTAGTAGTAGACCTTAAAAAAAATACTCGTAGACCTTAAAAAAATTAAGAGAAAATCCTAATTTTTTTTTATTTTGGTAAATATATCAATTAAAAATTCTATTTTAGATTTTTCAATTACATTCTCCGTACAATTAAAAGTCTTGACAAGTAACACAGAAGCTTTTTCCAATTCCTTGTTATTGATAAAACGAGAATCACCAATCATTGTATCTGCTGCCTGAATTATTTTTTTCATTGCATCACTATCCTTGGGATTTTCTTTTAGTGTATGGAGATTAATTAAAACTATATTTGATAGATTCGAACATTCTTTTTGAAACATAATTACATGTTTTTCTGCTAGTGCCATAGTACCCCTTCATTACATAATTAATAGTGTAGAGTATGTATTTAAAAAAAATGACAAACTAAATAATTTTGAGAGACTTTACCTTCCTTTTTATTTTAATTTTATTCAGTTGTTTTTGAAATTGGGTTACATTTCCTGATGAATATATTGTAAAGCTATTTTTAGTAATTTGGAGATTAGGAATAGATAAAATTTGTGTTACGATAGAATTAGCAGGATCCAAAAATTTTATTTTTGGAAATAACTGATGTAGTTGAGGAAGTAAAAAAGGCAGATGGGTACTAGAAAGAGTTACTACATCTACTTGGTTATCCTCAAGTAGTTTTAGTAAGAGCGATTTTATTTTATTCATACAATATTGCTTTTGATCAATAAATTTTCCTGATTCTACTAATTCTACTAGTGGAGATGTATTAATCTTTAATATTTTTACTTTTTTGAAAACATTTTTCTTAATAAGATTATCAAGTGCCTTACTTTTTATTACATTTTGAGTTGCTAAAATAGCAATTGATGATGTTTTTGTTTTTTTTAATGCTTCTTTTAATGGTGGATATACTCCAATTATCTTTGATGATTTGAATCCATCAAATAATATAGAAGGTGTATTTGAGCCAACAACTATTACATCAGGTTTGAATTTTTTTTGCAATGTAGATATTGTTTTATTTATTACTAGTCTAAGTTCTGGAACCGATTTTTTTCCATATGGAAAATTTTCCTTATCAGCAAAATAGACTACTTCAGCTTTCATTTTTTTTCTAATTTGTTTTATAATTGATAACGAACCAAATCCCGAATCAAAAACTACAATTTTTACCATTGTTAAACAAAAGTTCCTGTGTGATTTACATTTTTGTTAGCTAAATTTAGTCTAAAGTTGATCTAAATACACACTCAGAATTAAGAAGCCATTCCTAAACTAGCGGCTATGACAGGTTTCGATAAGACTTGGGCACGACAGGAAACACAAAGTGTTACAGGCAAACTACGCGATGCAGTAAAACCACAAGGGGCTTTAAAGCCACGAATACAGACAGCAGTTAACAAACTACAAGTCCAGATATCAAAAATGGATTCTATGTTAGCTAAACTACACGAACGAGATCAACAAATATTCAAACGAATAGTTACTGCAATGCAACAGCATGATACCGGTACTAGCAAGGTATTATCTAATGAGCTTGCAGAAATTCGCAAAGTCATTAAAATGCTTGGTAATGCAAGAATGTCACTAGAACAAGTTCAACTACGATTGACGACAATTCATGACCTCGGCGATGCTATGGTTGCAATAGGACCTGCAATGTCGACCATGAGAGGACTAAAGTCTTCGTTAGGCAGATTCATGCCAGAAGCAGATTCAGAATTGAATTCCATGACCCAGACACTCAATGGACTAATGGTCGATTCATTCTCAGGCGACGCTTTCAACATGGAATCCGAAGTATCCAACGAAGAGACAGACAAGATTCTCCGAGAAGCTTCTGCAGTTGCAGAGCAACAAATTGGAGACAAATTCCCAACTGTGCCATCACTTGACGGACTATCAAGTAAAACAACTTCATCCACCTCATCTACTTACGAATAGAGATCTAGTAGATGCAAAGGATGATGAAGGTTCCCCTCCTTTTTGTTTTTATTTTTTAAAATTAGAGATACGATTCTTTAAAAGATTAAAACACATTTTTGAAAATTGGATTAGTTCCCCTACATTCATCTTAGATTTTCCTAACTTTCTGTTAACAAAGATTGTAGGAATTTCAATTCCGTGTAAACCTTTTCTTCTGAGATAACAAAGCAGTTCAACTTGAAAAGCAAACCCTTCAGATTTTATTTCAGAAAAGTTAACAGCATTCAGTACACTTTTTTTGAACATTCGAAATCCACTAGTAGGATCTGAAATCTCAAGTTTTGCACATCCTTTGGCAAAGTTTCCTGCCATGGAATGTAGTAATTTTCGTCCTCTACCCCAACCAACAATAGAAGAACCAGGTAGATGTCTGCTGGCAATTACATAGTCATGATCTTTTATTTTATCTGCCATCATAGAAATTTCCCTTGGATCGTGGGAATGATCTGCATCCATTTGGACTACATAGTCAGAGTCAAATCTTTCTAATGCAATTTGAAATCCTTGTTTATAGGCAGAACCTAGGCCTAGTTTTGTAGGTCTTTCAATAACTGTAATATTTTTATATTTTTTATTAAGATTTTCTGCAATTTTACCTGTCCCATCTGGAGATGCATCATCCATTATTATAATGAAGAACTTTTCTGCAATTCTTTTTACCTCATAGGTAAGTTTGGCAATCAGGCTAGGAAGTGTATCTTTTTCATTATAGGTAGGAATGACTATTGTAATATTCAATTTAATCTAGCTTAAAGTTTTTTTGCTTTGGTAAAAACGTTGTTACATCACATTCTACTAATAATCCCACATTTAGCCTTATTTTATTTCCCTAATTGTAATTTTTTCATTTTGGTGAAGTAAATGGCAAGAAATATTGCCGGTATTAATGCAAGTATAGGTAGATCAAATTCTGGAATTGATTTGTCTGGGGATACTAAATCACCCCAATTACTTGGATTTGGTATATCAAATGAGCCAATTGGTTCAATACCAACAGGCCAAGAATAATACTGATTTTTACTTGCGTCATATACTTGAACATAAAAACCATAAACATCAGATCTTCCAAAAAGATTCACAGGTATTTTAAATTCAAAACTTGTGTGAGGTATCTGACTATACTTGTCGTTTTGATCTGATTTCCCTCCTATACCTATGAATCCAAAAGAGTTTATAATTTTCTTAAAGTGTCCATTTAGTGCTAAAGAAGATCCTCCTTGATAAACAAACCCTTGTTTACCATCTAGTGAAGCTTGAAAACAATAATCATCTACTCCTGCAGTTGGAGTTTTGTCGTTATAACCATCAATACAAACAACTGCTCTATCAGAGAGATGATCAATGCTTCTATCAGCAACTATATCTAGTAAAATATAGATAAAATCACCTTGGTGTGCAGATCTGATATGTAATGCATCTCCAGAATTCGTTGTAATCACATCCCATGAAGACTGTTTCCATTCTAAACTATCTGTCCATCTTCCATCAAAAACAACTTTTTCAATTGTATCAGAATTTGTGATGAGTATAGATTCTGCTGCAAATGCCGTACTTAAAGAAGGGACTAATAATAGAATTGAAATTGCTAGGAAAGCATTTCTCATATAGAAATGAAATATAGTTAATAGATGAATGATTTTTGTAAATTTTAATGACTTGTAAAAGCAAGTTTATAGACTATTTTTACTGGAATAAAATATGAAAAAGGCTATCATAGTAGGAATTATTGGAATAGTGATTATTGTAGGGGCTGTTTCAATTCTATCAATTAATGCCATTTTCTTAACTGATGGTTTAGAGACTATCTCAAATGACTCTGAAAAAGAGCAGGAATCCATTCCTGAAGGCAGAAATCTTTCTATCGAATTAGAGGAAGAAATGGGCTTTTCAAATCCCTAATATAGCCAAATTGGAGCTATTTGTTCAAATTAAATTCCACTATGCATAAATCTAAAGCTAGGCATAACCAATTAATGAAAAAATACACAACTTTAGCTTTGATAGGGGCTATTGTAGCAGGTGTAGCAGGCTTAATTAGCATAGATGCTATTTCGGCAACATCCTTAGTGACTATGCAAGGTGCCTCTGATTTTCATGAATCTGGTCTTATGATCGGTCATGTAACTTATGAGGTAAGAGGTGCAGACGGACAGATCAAACAGTATGTACAGGGCGACAATTTTATTACCAGAACGGGAACTGATTGTGCCGCAACAGCGATCTTTAATCCTACTGATGTAGCTTGTACTACTCCAGGAAATTTTGTTTATATTGCAATTGGAAATGGAACAGCAGCAGCAACACCACTTAATACTGTATTAAACAATACTGGTTTTAATACTGGCGAAATTGCTCGAAGTGCACAACTTACTCCTACTATTGTAAAAAACACTGGGTTAGGTACTGTTGTAACTATATCTAATACGGGATCAGCATTTTCCTTCAATGGTCTCGCAACAGGTACTACAGTAACTCAATCAGGACTATTCGATGCAGCGATAGTAGGAAATATGTTTGCTATAAAAGACTTAGCACCACCTGTCCCAGTTTTACCTGCAGATACTCTAACGGTAACCTGGACAATAACTCTAACAGCATAGACAATCCCTAGTTCTTTTTTTAATGAACTTTTTTTATTTATTTTGAAAAAAACAGTATTAATTTATATTTCATAAACTATTAAAAAAATTATTGAATTACTGTCATTTTTTATTTACTTTTGATTTTCTATAACCGTGACTGAAGGTTTTATCATAAAGTCGTGAATATTCATATGATGTAGGTTTTACTACATCCCCAATAATTACTATTGCAGTACGAGTTATTTTTTCTTTCCAAACTTTTTTTGTAATATCATTTAGAGTACCTATAATAATTTTTTGATCCTTCCAACTTGCTCTATACACAACAGCTGCTGGAGTTGTATTTGAATATCCACCAGCAAGT
>JAQBHA010000111.1:0-3997 GCA_032128215.1 Nitrososphaerota archaeon
GCTATAGATATAATTCCACTAAAAATAATTCCTTTCTTTTTCATAAAACTGTTCTTTTTCAATAATTTAAAAGACTTGTTCCAAATTTAACATTCAAGCTGGGTTGAGACTGTTACTTTGGCTTTTTGAACAAACCTAGAATTTTCCCCAAAACCGTATCTATCGGACATGATTGGGATAAAATTCCTGATGAATGCCTAAAAAAATGTTTGTCATATTGTTGCTTGGAATTAAATACCTGATTACATTTTTCACAGTAAATCTTTGATACGTTTGCTTTATTAGATGATTTATCCATGTTGTCTTTATCAATTTTGGATTAATAAATAATTCTCCTACTTTTCTGAAATAAAATTAACTTATAGATAATGGATTTTTACATGATTGTTGTATTCAACTTCATATTGAGTGACAAACCCACAATGGGTACAAGAAAACATTTGTGATGTGGGCATTGGTTCTCTTTCTATTATTTTGCCAGATATTGATTTGATTAAAATTACGTCTGCTTTAGAGATTACTGCAAAGTTTCTTGCCTCACCTATAGAATCAAGAAATTCCTTTATTGAAGAAATAACCTCAGTCTCGTTTATTACATCTTGATCTTGTATTGGGGACAACATGAATTCATGAAGTTTTAATGTGGGTATAGCCCCTATTTGATCTGAAACATAAACAAGTAGTTCAGATTTTATGGATTCAACGTCCCTACAGTCCACAGTAATCATAAAACAACACCAATTTGAATACTATTTTAGTTTAATACCCAGATTAGAAGAGAAATTTTCCAAAAAGTGGTATTTGCTAATAACCTTTTCGAAATTTTTTCTGTTTTATTCTAATTTACAGATGATTTTGTTTAACAAATAGAGAATGGTTTATGACATGATTATTCATCTAGTATGATTTGAATTTCATGGTATGAAGGATTCAGAATCATTTGCAGTAGAAAGTGGATATGGTTCAAAGGTTGTTGAGTGGTTAAATGAGGAAGCAAAAAAACAGAATATGAAATTTGAAGCAAGGCTATATGGATATACTATTTCAACGCAGAATTTTGGTTCTTTTGAAATGTTTTCTTGGGTAGGAGATGTACAGGTGGCTAGAAAGCTAATCACCAAAGCTGGTAAACGATTTAAAATCAAAGTTATTGAAGGAGGCTACAAAACTAAAGAACGAATTTTTCATACAAAAAAATCAGATTACGCCATAGTTAGAAGGGGGGATAAAGTGATAGGTCATTTACAGTTAGAAGCTTCAAGACTTACAAATGAAAAGTGGCAGGTAAAAGAAGAAGAAAGAAAATAGAGGCTTCGCGTTAGTTTCAATTCAAGAAAGATACTTAATTACATTTAGAACAAAAAACCTTGTGACCAGAATAGGTGTAATTGGAACAGGTATGCTAGGCAAGGCAGTTAGTTTGCATCTATTGGAGTCTGGATATCAATTAACGGTCTATAACCGAACCAAAAGTAAAACAGAAGAGTTGAAGAATCATGGAGCCATAGTAGTTAATTCAGCAAAAGATGTTGCCAATTCATCAGACTTGGTTATTACAATAGTAAAAGATGCTAATGCTCTAAAGGATGTCTCATTTGGAAAAGATGGAATCGTTGATGGTAAACATGATAATTTGATTATAGCTGATATGAGTACAATTAATCCAAATACATCTAAGGAAATTGCAAAACAGTTTAGTAAATATGGAATAATAATGCTTGATACTCCGGTTATGGGAGGGCCCAATGTTGCAATCAATGGAAAATTAGTATTAATGGCTGCAGGCGACAAAGTTGCTTTTGATACTCACAAAAAAATTTTTGAAACCATAGCTAACAAAATATTTTTTCTTGGGCCAAATGGTACTGCTCATTCAATAAAGATTGCATTGAATCTTCAAATTGGAATGCTTGCACTTGCATTATCAGAAGGAATTACTCTTGCAAGAGGAGCTGGAATTGATCCAGAGATATTTTTATCGATTCTAAATTCTACCAACTTTAAAACAGGTATGAGTGAAAACAAGGCGCATGATATGATAAAAGATGAGTATTCTCCTACATTTACTCTAAGTAATTTAAAAAAAGATTTAGACACCATTAATGAATCTGCCAAAGAATTTGGTCTTAATTTACCAATGTCTAAAAGGGCAAATGAGATCTACCAAAAAGCATGCGATGAGGGATTTGGGGATCTTGATTATACTGGGATTCTTGCCTACCTAAAGAAAGCTGCGAAATCAGTAGATTAGCACAATTAATTTAAGATGATTTGAATAATCATTAGGTAGATGCGTCTCAAAGACAAAGTAGCAGTTGTTACTGGTGCCTCTAGTGAAATTGGCATTAGTATCGTAAAGAGGTTTGTTGAAGAGGGTGCAAAAGTTGTTTTGTTGGGAAGAAAACTGGATGCACTTGAAAAGGCAAGGACTACAATTAGTAATATTGATTCCACAGCATCTATGCAGTGTGACATTACAGACGAAGCACAAGTACTTCATACAGTTGAGCAAATTCTTAACAAATATGGAAGTATTGACATTTTAGTAAATAGTGCAGGAGCTATAAATGATCCCATTCATTTTCATGAAATGCCTAATTCTGAAATAACAAAATTAATTGATGTAAATTTGTATGGCGTTTTTAAGATGACAAAAGCTGTTCTTCCAAATATGCGTGAAAACAAGAAGGGGTGCATTATCAATATCGGTTCAATCTCAAGTGAACGTGCTATTCCCAGAGTGCATTTAGCAGTTTATTCAGCTACAAAGGCAGCAATTAGCATGTTTACTAAATCAATAGCAGTAGAGTATGCAAGATCAAACATTCGATGTAACTGTGTAAATCCTGGCATAATTAATTCGGGAATGATTAAACCATATCTAGATGATCCTCAAGCTAGAAAAGTTCTTGAAGATAGATTGCCTTTGAATAGAATTGGGCAGCCTGTAGATGTTGCAAATGCAGTTTTGTATTTAGCCTCAGATGAGGCAAACTGGATTACTGGAACAATTCTTAATGTAGATGGTGGAAAAACTTCTTCAGAAGGTTAGGTTCCCTGTAGTAATGTCTTTGCAAGCAATTGTGCAACTCTTAAGGGCTCAGGAAAAGTGCCTTGAAGAGTGAGATTATTTAGTAAACGCGTTACATCAGAAATATTACATCCTTCTTTTCTCACGTAAACATCGTATGATGTATGAAGAGTGATTTGTTCACGATCTTCTAATTTTTCATACTCTTTTAGTTTAGTTTCATATGAATTTGGAAAATGATGTTTAATTGCATCATCAATGCCTTTAGATTCTTTGTAGGTAACAGCAATTACTGGAATGTTTAATGATTCAGAAATTTTTTTTACATCTACAATGTTATACAGCGAGAGTATTATTCCAGAAATAAGCAAATAACTAATATCTGTTCTTTCAAGTTTTTTGTACATTGATAAAATAACATCTGTTGCATCATTTCCTTCCAAGGTAGAGTTACCAAAAACAAATCCATCGATTACAAAATCTCTTCTCATAACGACACCTGCAAGAACTGATTTTTGTGAATTTTGAGTAAAACTTTCTGCTATAGCTAATCCTCGTAATCCTTTTTTTTCAAGATGAAGATGGTGCATTTCGTTTTCTCCTATAATATACTCTGTAGGAAAGGCCGGTGACTATCACAATCAGCATGGTAATTAGAGACCATACTGTAAAAGGTACAATCTCAGGTTCTGCCATATTATTTTAGAAGATATCTAACTATTAGAACGCTAGTTTTAAAATTAATTGGGTTGACCGTTAGGAACAAAATAAATACATTTGAATTTTATCTAGATTATGCCCGAAATACTATGTCCAGATTGTGGAAAACGGATGTTCCATGAAAATGAGGATACGTTAAAGGTGGAAGAAACCATCCATAGTAAATTCTGTAGGAAAAAGGAGGGAGCAACTCATAGTTTTATGCATAGAGAAAAAAACGAAGTGAAATCGATGGATTCAGAAAGA
>JAQBHA010000112.1:0-10727 GCA_032128215.1 Nitrososphaerota archaeon
GTAATGGCAGATATGATGTAAACTAAAGATGCGCTGTAGATTTTTACAACAAAATGGTTGACAAATACAAGGACAAGGACTATGTTTCATATGAATTATTCAAAACTGTTTTACTAGATGAAGTAAGTGATGAAGATGAATGGGAAGATCTTCTTACTCAACAGCCATAATTTCTTTGAAAGAATAATTCCAAAATAAAAACGATTTAAATTTCATTTTTGATAATCAAATCTTCCGCTTTTATATTGCGTGTGATTAATTCAATTAATGCAAGTCAAAAGAATCATGGTCTGTCTTGATGGCTCAAAAAATTCTCTAAGAGGATTAGATGCAGCTATATCTCTTGCTAAACAGAGTAACGCAACTCTTGTAGGGATTCATAGTGTTACTAAATTCAGCCCTTTTACTGCAGTTCATACTCCTAAAATTCCAGAAAAAGAGTGGTCAAATCAAGTAAGAGGTATTATGGGAGTAGCAGAGAAAAAGGTTAAGACAAGTGGAATTAGTTTTGAATCAGTAGTAATTGCAGGAGCTGCTGCAGGATATGATCTGACTACTTTTGCAAATAACCCAAAAAACAAAATTGATCATATTGTAATTGGTTCACGAGGACTTGGTTTTCCAAAAGAAATCTTCTTTGGAAGTACTTCGACTTTTATCTCACATAAAGCAAAAGCTCCAGTTACTATAGTAAAGTAAATTCATTCAAAATTCGATTTACGTCTAACTGCGCCCAAAATATTCCCCATAATGGTGGTCGAGCCCCTTGATCATCTAATTCTAAAGTGCTTTTCTTCCCTTTTCTTTTGAATAAATATCAATGATATCATCTATACTTGAAACAAAAATCTTTCCATCCCCTTTTGTTCCACTATACCCTGCCTCCATAATGGCAGACAATACAGAATTAACTATTGAATCATCAACTACTGAAACTATGGTATCAACTGCATTGAACTGAATTTCTTCTCCTTTTTTTCCTCCAATTCTTGGACGTTCACCTGAACCTCTTCCTAATGAACGAGTAACAGTGAGTCCTCCAACTCCTGCACTTATCATAGAATCAATTACAGCCTTTTGTTTATCACTTTGAATGACTGCCTCAATCCTCTTCATATTTTAATTTGTTATCTGAATCTTTTAAAACACTATACAGATTCTCGTAGTTGATTTTCAGCCATGATATTGTACAGGTCTCCTCAAATAGGCGTAAATTGAATTTACATTGAGTAAATTGGGAGAAAAATCAAAAGAAATTCGAGTTAAAAACATCATGACAAAGGGCGTAATCTCGGTTGATGCTTCAGTAAATGTAAATGATGCTGCAAAAATGATGGAAGATGCCAAGGTTGGGGCAATAATTGTTATGGAAAATAATAATCCTGTGGGGATAATCACCGATCGGGATTTTGCAATAAAAATTGTGGCTCATGCTTATCCCATAACAACTCCTGTAAAGAAGATAATGTCACAACCTCTTATCGGTGTTGACCCAGAAGAATCTGTTTGGGCGGTAGCAGATCTAATGTATACAAGAGGAGTCAGGAAAATTCCTGTCATAGATGAGGATACCGTAGTGGGAATTATCACTGCCACGGATTTAATAAATCAGTTTGCAGTATCTACAGAGGAGGATGTGAAAAATATGTACTACAAGTCCATTGAAAAAATATTTGTTCAAAGTCATTATGTATAGATATAAAAAATAGAAAAATAATTATCGATTATGCACTTTATCTTTTTCAGAATACACACGTTCTACGGGTTGTTGATATAGTAATTGGACAAAAAGATAGAAAAGCAATCTAAAAAAATCTCATTTAGCATTGATAAGAAACTGATTTTGCTAGTTATGATAGTATCTGTAGTGACACTAATTGCTAGTGCTTATCTGAGCTTCAATTCGGCTTCTGAGGTTTTAAGAGAGAGAATGGAGGATAGATTAACTAGCGAATCAATACTTCGAGGAAACTCAATACTTTCCATCATACACACTAGAATTAAAGAAACTCAAGTAATAGCTACTGATCCGATGATTCGAAATTTGGTTACTGAATTAAATAACAAACCTTATGTTCCTGAAACATACTACTCATCGATTCAAGAAAAGAGACAAGACTTTTTAACACAGATTCAAGCCTTCCAAGAACTAGTTGGTTTTTCAATTGGTTTTGAAGATGTAAAAATCATAGGAAATGACGGAATAGTTTTTTTCTCCTTGGTAAGTTTGCCAACAACTGATAATTTTTCAGAAGATCCAAAATTCCTTCGCGGTTTACAGCGACCCTTTGCAACTTTTGAACCAACTGAAGATGGAGGTAGTAAAATGATTGTCGTACTTCCAATTTTTAGTAAAGAAAAAGGTTCCAAACCAATCGGAGTAATTATTGCAAAAATGAGAATGGAAGAAATCAACCAGATTTTATTGAATAGAAGCGGCCTAGGCGAAACAGGAGAATCGTATTTAGTGAATAAAGATTTTTTAATGATTTCAGAATCTAGATTTATTAAAAATGCACCATTCAATCAAGTAGTAGACACAACTCCAGTAAGAGAATGCTTTGAAAATGGTAAAGAATCTAGTGGGATTTATCCGGATTATAGAGGAATCTCAGTGTTTAGTTTTTCATATTGTGCTGCAGATTTAGGATTTGTATTGATAGTAGAAATTAACGAAAAAGAAACTTTGCAACCTGTAACAATTATTCAAGATAGAATCTTTCTTGCTGGGGTCGTTATAACTATGGTTATGGCGGTAATTACCTTCTTTATTGCCAAACTATTTTCTAGACCAATAGTCAAACTTCAAGAAGCAACTGCTGAAATTGCAAATGGAAATTATGATATCAGAACTAACATTAAATCCAGGGATGAGATTGGCAGACTATCCACTTCATTTGATACTATGGCACAAAAACTCAAAGAGTCATTAATCACCATCAAACAAAAAGAAGCCGTTATCAAGCAGCAAGAAGACATTTTGCTTAATTTCTCAGATCAAAGCGAGAGTGGATGTGTATGTCTAGTCGACATTAAAGATTCTACAAACATTACTGCAAAATTGAATGACTCTGAAATTAGTAATCTTTACAGCACATTCCTTAATTCAATGGGTACAATCGTCCAGGACTTTAAGGGAACTGTTATCAAAAACATTGGGGATGCTTTATTATTTTATTTTCCTAAAATAAATTCTCACGATGAATCTTCCTTAAAAAATGTCATCGAATGTTGTTTTGCTATGTCTGATGCTCATGAAAATATTGGAAAAAAGCTTAAAGAAAAAGGACTTCCATCAGTTGATTATAAAATTAGTGCAACTTATGGTTCGGTAAGAGTGGCTAACACCTCTACATCAGATGTCTATGACATCTTTGGCTCAACTGTAAATAGATGCGCCAAAATAAATGGACTTGCCCCTAGAAACGGTCTGATAATTGGGGAATCTTTCTATAATGCTGTGAAATTAGTTAACGGATTCTCTTTTATAAAAATGGATAATATGATGCCAGACCAAGAACAGAGATATGAAGCTTATATGGTTTTCCGAAAATAAAGTTTAACCACAAAAAATCACTCTAGACGTAATACTCGTACAATAATTTTTGCAATTGTTAGATAGATCCATTGAAATCAAGATAAATTCGTTTTACGATTATGAGTAAGTACGCATAATATCATAGTTGAAAATCAACTACGAGAATCTGTGTAGTGTTTTAAAAGATTCAAAGAACAAATTAAAATATGAAAAAGATTGAGGCAATCATCCAACCAGATATGCTAGAGCAGGTGCTTAAGGCAATTAGAAAAGCCGGTGTTGGTGGATTAACTGTTATTGATGGACAAGGTCAAGGTGCTGCAGAACCTCCCCTAGTTGGTCATTTTTACCCTAAAACCATTGTCACTATAGTAGTAGATGATGACAAGGTAGATGATGTAATGGAGAAAATTTCTAACAGTGCATGTACTGGAACAAAAGGAGATGGCAAAATTTTTGTAACTAATATTGAAGAATCAACGGATATTTGCACCAAAGAAAAAGGAATTCATACACTTTAGATAGAACAGAGTCATGAAACTAATCATATCACTTTTAACTTTGATAATCAAGGTTTGTTTTAAATTAGTAAAAATGACAAAAAATCCATGTCCAACACATTTGTAAAGGATGTTATGAAGACAAACGTACTTTCTATTGATTCCTCAATGACAGTTAAAGACGCAGCTTGTATGATGGATGAGGCCAATGTGGGCTGTATAATTATAACAAAAGATAATTCTCCTTTAGGAATTTTGACTGAAAGAGATTTTGTAAAAAAAATCGCATCAAAAAGTAAGGCTCTTTCAACTCCTCTTTCCGAAGTAATGTCTTTCCCCTTAACCCTAATTGGTCCAGATGAAACTGTTTGGGAGGCTGCTGAAATGATGAAGCAAAAAGGGATTCATAAGTTGCCTGTACAAGAAGACAATAAAATAATTGGAATAATTACAACAACTGATTTGGTTAAAATTTGTAGCGTAGGCTCTGATTCTAGCATGCGAGATATTTGTGACCAAATTCTTTTGCGGATGAAGGACACAAAATCCTCAAGGTAATCTCAATTGGTCTATTCATGTCATGCAATAAAGTTTCAACATATGGAACTTATTCACTGCCCCCACTGGACCCAGGGAATTTCAGAAAGAGGGGTTTCCTACAAAGCAAAGCATGATCCATATTCTAAAATGCTACTAGAATCTACAAATGAAACAAAAAAATTATTCCATGTACCTAAAGATAAAATTGTTCTAGTTTTAGATAATATGGCACATTTTACAGGCGAAGAAGCATAAAAAAGATAAAAATCATTTTTTATTTCAGATTGGTCGATTTATTTATTTGACTATTAAAACAGGTTTGCTTGCTTTATGCATCACATAATTTGATGTACTGCCAAAAAACTTTTCTTTTGCAGCCCCAAGACCACGAGCACCAATTACGATAATATCAGCTCTGATACCTTTTGCTACATTAATTATTGCATCCGCAGGTTTTCCTCCAGCAGTTTTCCATTTGAAAGTGAGCCCATTTTTTTCTACTTTCTGTCGTGCTGTCCCAATTGCACGAGTTGCCTTGGCCTGTGCTTCTTTTTCCATTGACTTTGTATATTTTAATCCAGCCTTCCAAGGTAGCTGAAATACAAAAAGAGCTGTAATAGTAGAGCCTGCTCCCTTTGCAATATCTATTGCTTTATCTAATCCCCGAATGGCATTTTGCGAACCATCAATTGGTACTAGGATGTTGTTAATTTTTCCAGCCATTAATTCTATTGTTGTAAGATATGATATAAATTACAATGATAATTTTCATCTTTGAAAATCTTCTTTTTATCTAACTATTAAAACTGGGCAGCTGGCAAATTCTGAAACTTTTCTACTTGTACTACCAAGGGCTATGATCTTCTTTAATCCATGAACCCCTTGGCTTCCAATAACAATTAATGTAATCCTCTTTTGTTTTGCAAACTTTAAAATCTCATCTGCAATTTTTCCTGACACCACTTTGGAATCTGACTTTATTCCTTTGATTCGGCATTTTGAAACTTGTGAATCTAACATTCGTTTTGTTTCTTTTTTTGCAGAATTTGTTAACTGTTCTATTGCCTTTAATGAGGATTCACTAACCATCCCTAAAAGGGAGCCTGGTGGCCGAATGTAATCTACATTTACCACACTAATGAAATGGATATGTGATTGATCTTTTTTTGAAATCTCTATCGCTGTGTTTACTGCATGATTTGAATACTTGGAGCCATCATATGGAACAAGTATACGTGATAATATGTGTGAGGCCATTTTTTCCTATCTAACCACCATTACTGGAATTTTGCACTTGTGAACAATCGCATTTGAGACACTTCCAAGAAATGCTTCTTTTAGAGAACCTCTACCACGGGCTCCAACAACTACAAGATCAAATCTTTTCGAATTTGCCAATTCTTGAATTTCACATGTAGGACTTCCCCGCGTGATTTTTGATCTGAAAAGAATTCCTTTTTGTGCTGCTCTTGTTTTGGCGCTTTTCATGAATTTTTTAGCCTCCTTTTCTGGCTGAATAAAATATGGAATAATTGCATCTGCCAGATTTCTAGGATAGCTTGGTACGATATAGATTCCTGTAATAGTTGCCTGACAAGCCCTAGCAATAGACACGGCATTATCTAATCCTCGAATTGAATTTTTAGAACCATCTAATGGAACAAGAATTTTTTTAATCTTTTTCCTTATCATAATTGAGATATAATTATTTTAGGATTTAACCTGTAAAGGAGATTATCAGTCATAAGAATATCTATATTATCCAAAAAACTATTTTATTTTTAATTCCTTTGCCGTATTGAAAAATTCTTCATACTCTTCATCTGTTAGTGCCCTCCCATACTCCGAATAAAACCAGGCGATAAATTTGTGCTCAATCTTTCCAAATACATAACCTATTTGAAAATCTTTAGAATTTCTAATACTAAATAACGAATCTTTATCTAATTCCCCCCAACGTTCAAACATTTCAGTAAAGTTTTCTTGTGACATCTCAAGAAGTCTATCTAAATGATCTTTTGCTTTTTTTTCTATAGTCATAATTATTTTACAATTATTACTGGAGCAGATGATTTATGGAGAACATAATTTGATACACTGCCAAGAAAAATATCCTTTATCCCGCTCTGTCCTCTTGCACCAATTACTATAATGTCATAATTTAGGGATTTTGCAAATTTTACTATCATGTAAGCAGGATCTCCAAAATCTATTTTTTTGTTAAACACAATTCCATTTTGGGCTGAGCGTAGTTTTGCTCTTTCCATAATTTTATCAGCAATTTTTAATGCCTCTTTTTCTGGATTTTGTAATCTACGAAATGCTTTATGTGGGGATCGTGGCAAAACAAATATTCCTGTTAGCGTTACACCGCATTGCCTAGCAAGATAAATTGCCATATCTAGCCCTCTAAAGGAGTTCTTTGAACCATCTAATGGAACAAGAATTTTTTTCCAAATCATAATTGTTAAGATTTAGTTCATTCACGCAATTTAACTCACCGATAAATCTCGTAACTGAAACTCACAATTGGAAGTCAGTTTTTAGAACTAAAACTTCTGGGAGAACTAGTAAGTTACCATTAACTGATAAAAACCAAATCTAAGAATCATAATTACACTTTAAGTATTATGATGACGTAATAGTAATGACGAGGATGTTCGGACGGAACATACAGTTTACGTCTGAATAAGGAACAGAAAGTTCTGAGGAAAGCCTTAGATTGCTTGTGTTCTACATCAGGATTTCCCCTGAAGTCAACACCCCAGTCCTCGTCATTTTTTACTAACTGATTTTCAATTTTGATAATCAAGCATTTTTTAATATTCACCTTTGCTATTTACAAATTATGAGTAATAATTCAAAAAAAGAACTAGAAAAAAAATGGAAAAAAACAGAACAAGAAGATATGAAAGAAGAATCCCATCAATTGGACCTTAAGGAAGGGTATGAACAAGATGAGGAATTTGATAAAACAGAAGATTGAATGACAAAAAATTTGAATTGCTTTTTCAATTTTAGTTATTGCTTTAATTTTCTGATTATTTCCTGTAGATGTATATCATATAGAGAGATGATTTGATCTAATTCCACTCGTTCATACTGTGTCATTTTACGCTTAAAATCATGGAAAAAAGCCTGCATTAATTGGCCTTCGACTGTTCCCAAAAAATATCCATGCCAAAAATCTTTATAATTCTCATATTTTCCAATTTTTTTTACTCCCAGCAAATCTTGAGAGCTTGCTCTTTGTAGCTGCGAGATATAGCCTTCAATTGAAAAAGCAGCTTCTTTTTTAAAATTGTCAGTAAGTGTCAATGAATTCTCTAAAATTAAAAATACCTTAAACCTATTTGAGGCTAAGGAGTATTATCAAAACCGATTTTCAGTTTTGATTCTAATATACACTCTATTTTAAGGGGATTTTGAAAAAAATACTCAGATGGAAGCATCAGAGATAATTTTAGAGATAGATGAAATTGTAAAATCGCAAACCGATGGAGTTTATTCTAAATGGAGAATTGGAACTGCAAATGATGTAGATGATAGTAAAACTCAACATGGGAATCCAGACAGCTGGCGAGATTGGGATACTAATACACCAGAGGATGCAGAAAAAGTAGAATCATTTTTTATGGATAAGGGAATGAGGACTGAAGGCGCAGGTTTTGGAGATCCAGATTATGTGTATCTTTTTTATGGTGGTTCCCCTCAAGAAACATTCTGATTAAAAACTCCTAAGAATTCATCTTTAATCCTTCCTACAGTTTGCTCCTTTGAAATTTTTACAGACCCTTCAAATTCTATTTCTTTAATTTTTTCTAATTAGGATTGACAAACTTCCAGTATATCCATTTTGCTTAATCTTTCCTAACAAAGACAAATACTACAAAATGATTTACTAAATATTTTTTTTAATGGATTTAATTAATTCCATTATCGACAGTCTGGGGTTTTTTAAATTTGTCAAGTATGGCCATTACTTCTTTATCAGACACTTGTTCAAATTCTTGGTAAAATTGACCTACCGCATAAAACTCAACAGGTATCTCAAGGGTTACTATATCATCAACTAATGATTTCATTTCTTCAAAAGTATTTGCAGGAATTACTGGTACTGCCAAGATTACTCGATTAACTTTTCGCTCAGAGAGCCATTTTAACAATACAAAAACTGTTGAACCTGTTGCAATTCCATCATCGACTAATATCACAGTCTTGTTGTCAAATTTGTAGTCAGCACTTCCTCTGTACTCTTCTAGTCTTCTTTTAACCTCTGATTTTTTTTTGCTAATTTCATCTTCAAATCCTAATTCTTGTGAAAATCTATCCCAATTTTGACCTCGATAGATTGTTCCATCATGAGTTATTGCACCAATAGCGTATTCAGCTGAACTTGGAGCCGTAATTTTCTTTGAAATAATAATATCCATAGAACAGCCTAATTTTTTTGCAATTTCTTCACTTACTACTACCCCACCTCGTGGAATAGCAAGTACTGTTGGGTCCTCCCCCTTTACCATCTCGAAAATCTTTTCTGCAAGTTTTTTTCCTGCCTCATTTCGATTTTTTATCACACCCAATGTATAAGCACCATTTTATTTCCCAATAATTTGCAATACCAAACTTCTATCCCTGCTTCTAGTATCGAGTTCAACAAGAACTATCTGCTGCCATGTTCCCAACATCATCTGTCCATTACAAAACGGTACTGTTAGTGAAGGGCCTACTAATGATGCTCTAACATGAGAATGACCATTTCCATCATACCACCTCTGTTCATGTCCATAGTCAATATTTTTAGGAGCAACCCGTGCTAACATTTTTGGAAAGTCTGACAAGAGACCAGATTCGTACTCTAATGTCGTCAAAGCTGCAGTGGATCCAGAAACAAAGATTATCACAATTCCATTTTTTATTTCAGAGTCTTCAATACCTTTAGATGTTTGATTTGTAATGTTGATGATATCATCTTCTCCTTTTGTTTTTACCTGAATTGTTTTTGTAATTACTGGCATGATTAATCTAAATATGCCAAGGCTCTTGTGATGTCAGTTTTACTAATTATTCCATCAAGGCCATCACCTTCATCAAATACATAGAGTCCGTTTACCCCATTTTCAATAATCATTTTAGATGCTATTGCAAGGTCTTGATCAAATTTTATTGAAATCAATTCCTTTGACATAACATCTCTTGCTAGAGTAGTTCCACCAAAGCCAGAATCAGATAGAAATCCCTTTCTGATGTTATCAGAAAATGCATAAGCCCCAACATCGTCTCCTTCACTACCTAAATCCAAGGAAATTCTAAAAAAGTCTCTAAGTGAAATTATACCTACTGGCTGGTTATTCTGATTTTTAGTAATTACTCTTGAAACCTGGTTTTCAAGCATCTTTTTCATTACATGCGAAAGTGTTGCACTGTAATGGGTTGAAATGTATTCATGTGTCATAAAATCTGCTACTTTGTTCTTTCCTGGAAAATTATTTGCAAAATAATTGGTTAAATCTGTTTTTGTAAATATTCCTGTAAGATTTTGTTCATTGCCAACTGCCAACGAGCTTATTTTTTTATCTATCATTATTTTTGCAGAATTTTTTACAGATTCATTAACATCGACATATTGAATTGGCTTCATAATTTTATCAAGAGGAATCTCATCCAGGCTTTGAGTTGTATTTTCATTAAATAAGAAAAATCCAATATCTTTTTCAGTAACAATACCAACAGATTTCCCAGAATCTTTTACAATTAATCGACTAACGTTAGTTTCAAGAATCTTTTTAATTACATCTGATATAGTTGAGCTACGAAGAATCGATATTGGTTTTTGAATCAAGTTTTGTATTGTCATATTCATATCACTCTAACGTTTTCCAATCGCATTAACAATATCTGATTTTGTAATGATGCCTACAATTAATGATTTTCTAACAACAGGTAGTCCGCTAATGTCATGGCGGATCATAAGAAGTGCTGCCACTGATACATCATCATTTGTATCAACCGTTATTGGGTTTGATGTCATTATATCGACTGCTTTGAATGGAAGAAGATAGCTAAGCTGATTTGATTGTAGCTCCATTAGCTGATGACTTCTTTGGTAGCTCTCTAATTCTTTGGTGTCTGCAGTTTCTGCAATCCAG
>JAQBHA010000113.1:0-3873 GCA_032128215.1 Nitrososphaerota archaeon
CTCCCATAAATTCCATCGACTTCATCAACAAAAATCATTGGACTACCAAGTATGCTAGTATTACCTAAAACCGGAGTAAGAATTTCTTGAATACGATTTTTGTTTCTAACATCACTTGCGTTAAGACTAATCATGTCATAACCAAACTGCTTTGCAGCAAGATTTGCAAGTGTTGTTTTTCCTGTTCCAGGTGGTCCAACTAGTAAAAGTGGTTTTGTTCCCTTTTTCCATTTTCCAAACCATTCTACAAATGAGGCACGAGTATCCTCATTTCCCATCATATCAATTATGCTTTGGGGTCTATATTTTTCTGACCACATCAAGATACATCACTTTGGAAGATTCTCAGAAAGAGTGGACCAAATGTTTGCTTTCTGTAAACGATTATACCAATATTGGTTATAATGCTCAACTGTAAGAAAGAGAAATTTTAAAAATTCTTTGTGTGAAAATTTATCTGGTAGAAGTTCAAGTGCTAGACGCGCATCACTAAGATAAAGATTACTTTTTTCCAGGGTTAACTCAAATCCTTTTTTTACATCATTTGCAAGAAGTGAATAATAAAGAGGCCATGAAGGAATTTTGACAAATTTATTTTTTATCGTGTCCTCTATTTCGTTTCCACATCCTACACTTTCAGCTGCTCTGGCCATTCCTAGATAGAAAATTTCCCCAAGAGGTCTTTTTGCAAGTGCCATATTCCTTCCAGCAGTTCCCATAACTGCTCGGTATTTTTTATAACACTGATTCATTTCTTCTTCTGTGATAGTAAGAGGTTTTGTTTTTAGTTTAGTGTCAATATACTGACCTAATCTTGCATCCTTAAAACCATCTTCAAATTCTTTAAGAACCCCTTCTCCTCCTTTTGAAATCTTATCTCTAGCAAGTTTCAAAATGTAAGGATTCATTAATTTATAGTCATCCAGAAAGTCCAAGTCTTCATCTTTGTCTACAATTCTATCCATAGGTTCACTTAGATCAATTGCTATGATATGACCATCAACCATGTTTTGACGTATTTGAGGATCTTTATTTCCTGAAAATTCTGCAGCTGCATCATATAATGCATTAAAAACCGGGAAGGTCATTTTAACAAAATTTGAATTTAGTATTCGCAAAACACGATCTTTGAGTACCTCGCGATTCTCAAGTTTAGACTTTATTCCATCAATTTGAGATTCTTCTAAAATGATTTCTGTAGAACCTACTTCTTTTGCAAATTGTTGCTGCGTAGTATTTGGAGAAGCATCTGCTTTAATTTCTCTGAGTAAATCATCGGTAAATCGTTCTGCAAAACTTGGAAATTCATTTTCAGCTTCTTCTTTGTATTTATTAAAAAGTTTGAAACCTTGTGATTTAAACAATCCTTGTCTAATGATTTGTTTTCCAGGTTTAGTAGACATTAACGCTTCTTTGCTAACAACAGATTGATCCTTACCACTCACACACGCTCAACTCCAGCCTAGTTATTTATGCTTTCAAGTAATTTTTTATTCTTTCACTTAAATTACGAAAAAAATTGAAATGGAAATATGGAAGTTATTGAAATCCTTAAAGAAGCCTCAAAACGAGTATTTGAAAATGTGAAAGATTTAGCAGGTACAAGTGCAGCTGCAGGAGATTATGGAAGAGGAGCAGGTGGAGATATTTCAAGAAATATAGACATTGTTGCAGAAAAAACTGTTTTAGATTATCTTAAGGAAATTTCCTTTGAATGTATAGTTTTAGGGGAAGAATGTGGACGTGTTGAACTATCAAGTAGGCCTAAGGGTTTTGTAATCATGGATGCAATTGATGGTTCTGCAAATGCTGTAAGGGGCGTGCCCTTTTTTTGCTGTTCGTTAGCATTTGCCACTGAGGATAAAATTAGTTCTATTACTGATGGAGTTGTAACGGATCTTTCTTCTGGAGATACGTATTGGGCATCAAAGGGAAAAGGCTCGTTTTTAAATGAGAAAAAAATCCATGTACAAGAAGATAAGCCAATTTATAGAATCATTGGAATTAATCTATCCGGAGTAACTGCCAAACAATTAAAAAAAATACATCATGTTTTGCAAAGTCACAATCATACAAGACATTTTGGTGCAAATGCACTTGAAATGGCTCTATTTGCTAGAGGTTTAATGGATGTTTTTATCGATATTAGAGGAAAAATTAGAGTGCAAGATATTGCAGCTGGGTATTTGTTAATAAAAGAAGCTGGTGGTTTAGTTTTAAATGAAAAATTAGAACCGTTAGATGCAGATCTTAGCTACAAGACTAGATTATCATTTATTGCAGCAGCTAACAAAAAAGTTCTAGAAGATGTTTTTGTTAAAAAGAAAAAATTATGGCGCCCTCGGCGGGATTTGAACACGCGTCTCAGCCGTGACAGGGCCGAATTCTAGACCGGGCTATACTACAAGGGCGCAATTAATCAAAATAATTCTACCAGTTTAAAACTTTCCTTCAAAACAAAATTCGCTGTAAAAGACTAAATTATACGCGTCGGCAAGTTTGCAAGGGGTCTGTGGCGCAGCCAGGTAGCGCACCGGACTTTTAATCCGGTTGTCGTGGGTCCGAATCCCACCAGACCCGCCTCCTTTAATGGGACTAAAATAGACCCGCTCATATTGTATAGTAGAATGAAGATTTCGTTCGAAAACATAGATCGGCAAAATGATCCCTTTCAGCTTTTCATCGATTCATCAGAAAATGTAAAGTTAAAATTCAATATTTAGAACTAGCTGACATAGCTCAGGAATTTTAGATTTCTTTTAGAACCAAAATATCTCCGTCTTTTACATTAAAATTTACCAATGCTCGTTCTGGATCAAACTCAATCTCAGGCAATGTTTGTTTGTATAAAGTAAATTTACTGTCTTTTGGCAATCTAAAATGTACCTTTAACGCAAGTATGACGTCTTTTACGCGAGTTGATTTCTGGAAGGTTGTTTCCCAATCTCCTTTTGTTGTTTTTAAAGTCACAGTGACTTGGTTTACCATCAGAAAAGAATATAACAAGATATACAAAAACCAGCTAGTTCTAATCTTGGTTCTTTAATATATCTTGGATTTTTTCAATTAACTTTTTTTCTTCTAGTGCTTTGATAACCAAAGTTCTCATGTTTTTTATTCTCTGTGGGTCTTTGTCATACAACTTGTATGCCTCAATTACTTTGTAAAAATCATGATTTTCAAGATAAAACTTGGCAGACTTGGATAGTTTTACATAATCGTCTGAAGAATTATTTGATTCCTTAATTTTATTGCATAACACCTTGAGAACTCCTTCGATATTTCCAACCTGTTTTTTTATAATTTCAAGGTCTCCTGGTTCATCCTTTAATTTATTTAAAATAGCATGAGCATCAAGAGTTTGGTTCAAAAGGCTCTTTATGTAATCGTTTATCATATCAATCACTTATTGTATACACCTTTTAATTTCATAATAGTTTAGTTTTCTAATGGTAGAAGTACTGTATCAGGATCTAAGTAACAATGACTTCAAAAATTACTACATAGCCATTCCAAAAGACTGGAAATATGGAAAGGGTAATGAGGTTACTGTCATAGTTTCTGACATCTGTGTGGTTATTCCACAAACAATTTCCGGTGCTACAGGTGAACTTAAAGTTCTCAGACTACTTGAAGCTATGATGGAAGGCAATGTAATTAATGCTGGAGACATCCAGAAAGCTATAGAGCACATTCTGTGAACCTTACTAGGTCCCCCAGATTCCAATTTCGCTAAATCAAAATAAAAAATTAAGTACGATAATCACAATAGAAGATCATGCTGAGGCTAGAAAAACACAACTGCATTTGTAGAAAATGTTCTTGCTTAAATGAAGTATATACTCATGATATCGTTTGTGCAGAGTGCACTTG
>JAQBHA010000114.1:0-14261 GCA_032128215.1 Nitrososphaerota archaeon
AAACGGATGTTCCATGAAAATGAGGATACGTTAAAGGTGGAAGAAACCATCCATAGTAAATTCTGTAGGAAAAAGGAGGGAGCAACTCATAGTTTTATGCATAGAGAAAAAAACGAAGTGAAATCGATGGATTCAGAAAGAGATACTGATGGGGCTGGAAAGCCAGTCCTCAAAAGATAATTTCTTTAATTATATTTGGGCTTTTTATTGAAAAGATTGAGAGATTATGGCATCTAAAGAATTAGATTATGATATTGTTGTTGTAGGAGGGGGCCCAGCAGGTTCTTCAGCCGCTTTTGCTGCTGCAAAAAATGGAGTCAAAGTAGCACTTTTAGAAAAAGAAGAGTGTATTTCTCAAAGTGTTAGAACAAGTGGAGTAACATGGATTAAAGATGTAAAAAAATTTGGGATCCCTCCAGATTTTTATAATGAGATAAAAAATTATTCGTTTTGTTCACCAAATAACCAAGTTTCCATTAAAGATTCAAAACCAAGAGCAGTAGTACTAGATGTAAGAAAAACGTATCAATGGCTTGCTGAGAAAGCAGAAAAAGAAGGGGCTGATATTTTTGTTAAAACTAATGTTATTGATGTCATTAAAAATAATGAAGGAAAAATTTCTGGGGTTAAGACAACCTCAAAAGAAAATTATATTTTTAATTCCAAAATTGTAATTGATGCTAGTGGTTTTCAGTCAGTTGTGGGAAAATCCCTTGGAGTTGTAAAACAATGGGAAAGATTTGGCGTGGGTGCAGAATATGAAGCGTTTGCTGAGCATGTTGACTCTGATACATGGTGGTTAATGGTGGGACAACAATATTCACCAGCAGGATATGCATGGATTTTTCCAGTCAGTAAAAATATTATTAGAATAGGAGTAGGAGTGGGAAAACCAGAATCAACAATAGATCCTACTGAAAGACTAAAAGAACTTATAGAAAAAAAACCAGGCCCAATAAAAAATCTTGGAAAAATTACGCCAATTGAATTTCATTATGGTTTAATTCCAAATGATGGATTATCTCGAAAAACAGTTTATGATAATTTAATACTTGTTGGAGATTCAGCAGGACAGGCAAATCCGCTTGTATTAGAAGGCATACGATATGCAATAATGTTTGGAAGAGTTGCAGGTGAAGTTTCAGCTAAGGCAATAAAGGCTGGCAATACATCAGAAAAATCACTAAAAAAATATGAAGAGTACTGGCAAAAAGCAATTAAAGCAAAAATAAATTCAGCATTAAAGGTACAGGATAGATGGATGAGATTATCTGATGAAGAGTGGGATAATGAAATTGAAATTATTGGAGAATTAACTGCTGACGAGTTTATTGATTTTATCAAAGCAGATTTTGGATTAACAAATATGGTAAAGCTAGCAACCCGCCATCCAAAACTAGCTGTTAGACATCTTTTCAATATTGTTAAAGGTTCAAAGAATTAAGATGTAATTTAGGTAATAGATATTATTTTTTGGAGAAGGTATCCATTCTGATTGGGGTTAGTTCTAGTCTGAATCTGTTCGACTAAATACAGGCATGAATCATGATATTGTTCCATGGTTCTTGTTCCGCATGAAACACAAATCATGCCTATAACCCCCTTACATTGAGCACATTGTCTACAATCAATGAGATTTCCGCCACATTTCCTACATGACTCGTCTGGCAATTCTTTTCGGTTTCGCTTTCCAAATTTTGAATTTAAGGCTTGAGTAGAAATCGTTCATACAAAAGATACTAATCAACTCAACATTGAAATGGAAAAAAATGTTAGAAAATCAAATGGACAAAGTCAAAATTACATTTGATAAATGGGCAGTTAATGGAAGATCTGAATTAATGGAAAAAGAACACTCTAAAACAGTACTAAAATTTTTAAATTCTGTTCCATTTGATAAACCATTTTCTTTTCTTGATGTTGGATGTGGGAATGGATGGGTAGTAAGAAAAATTGCAAAACTACAGAATTGCAAAAAATCCGTAGGAATTGACAAGAGTAAAAATATGATTACAAAGGCTAATTCTAAAAAGAAATCATTTAAAGAATCTTATTTGAAGGTAGATATTCAATCATGGAAGTTCCGCGGTAAATTTGATTATATTTTTTCAATGGAGTCTTTGTATTACATGCCTCAAATGGAATCAGGATTGAAAAAAATCTATAGATTACTCAAACCTGGTGGACAGTTTTTTTGTGGAACGGATTTCTATAGCGATAACAAGGCAACTACACATTGGGCAAAGATGATGAAATTACCTCTTGATTTAAGATCAAAAAAACAGTGGAAAAAAATGTTTGATGAAATTGGATTTAAAACTAAAACAAAACAAGTTACAGACACTCTGAATCATAAAAAATGGAAACAAGAGTTTGGCACTTTATTTATTATCGGAACAAAATAAATTATTTTCTAACTATTTGTGATTTTTTTCTAGAATGTCTCAAATAGAAAATTGATATTACAATAATAATGCCTACAATAATTGCCGATATTGATACATATTCATTTTTTTCCTTGATGTTTTTAATATCAGTAAGAGACATTTCGGGTAATTGAGCAGAATCATTTACTGCAAGAAAGCTAACACCATAAATGTCTGGTCTTAGAACAGCATCAGAGACTGCAAAAACCTTCAAGTCATTTGCACCAATTCCAAATTTCTCAGTCTGGTCTTCAGACAAAATCAAGGTGGTTTTTCCAAAATCTACTAATTGCGTTCCTGAGGCTACCGAATCACCTTGTGAATTTGTGAAAAAATAATCAATTTTTGATGCATCTTGAGTGTAAATGGGTATTGTTAAGATACTACCCTTCTTTATGACGTCGGGGATATCAACTTGGACTATTTTTGGAAATTTTATTTTTTCAAATTCTTGCCAATGCCCAGCTTCAAATGGATAACTTTCATCATCAAAAGCCGTAATTGTAATGGTTCTTGATTCAGGAGAGTAATTTTTCAAATAAAATGGGCCGTTACTAATTACTGCGTGATTATATTGGTCAATCCATTTTATTGAAGCGTTATATCTTGAATCAAAATAACTTTTAGGCAAATCAAATGATGCTAAAGCTGATGGTTCAAAACCAGAATCTTTGAATGCAATCAGATATTCCCGAATAATTTTAGCATCATTTGGTATGATCAAAGAAAGCCAATTCACATTTTTGCTTACAGAACCTGAACGTGAAAATGAGACCTTACCATCAATTACTGCTTGTTCCATTGCAGCCATTAATTCCCATGGATTAGAACTCCATAAACTTGCCCAATCTGCAATTTCTGCTTCATCAAAATGCCAATAGTCAACATATACTTCAAGAGTATTTTCATCAATGGGTCTAACTCCTATCAATGTTTGAACAGTTTGAGCTGCACGAGGAGTAAATTCTGTATCAAATGTTTTATCATTTTCTTTTTGTTCAGATCCCCACTCTAATGTAAAATATAGAGAATGTAAAACATCGTTCATATCCATTTGAATACCATGGTGCCACTTGCTAAATTTGAGATCATAGATCACTTTGCTTGTAGCCTGAGTACCGAGTTTGACTTTACTCCACTTTTGTAATATTGGATCCCAAGTGATAGTATCTTCTGGAACGTCTAATTTTCCATTAGGACCAGCAGTTTCAACAACGAAATCTGTTCTAATTGGAATAGTATCTCCAGTGTATGGATGCTTGAAAACACCAGGATCATACAGGGCATCCCATATTTGTCTGCTATATACATCACTGATTCCCATAACAGGATTCCATGCACCTTGATAGATTTGCTTAACACCTATTGTAAGAAAGTTTGAATCAGTCTTAGCATTAATTGGAGTAAACCTGGATGGAACCCCAGCACCAAAATCATTGATTACTCCAATAATCTTCTCATTAACCACATATTGATCAATTTTACTTGCAAGAAAAATTCTCACGGATTCATTTATTCCCTCAGATGTAGCTTTGCGGAATAAGTCAATGCGTTCCTCAGCAGAGCTAAAATTTCCTGTATAGATTTTTTGTGTTAGTGAATCCATGTAATCATTTTGATAGTTCCAATATGTGGGGTCATTAAATCCTGGCATGTTTGAAAACCATGGTGAGTACATTTGGCCAAGGCTCACAGGATCATATTTTACAAATGCAGAACGGCCCCCCCAACCTTCAGTATAGAAATTCCATTTCATATCTGAAGGATTTGAACCATAAACGTTAACGAAAGCCTTGTTAAGATCACCAAAATCTTTTACTACTTTAAATCCAATTTTTTCTAATTCAGACGATAGTATTTCGCCTATTGATTTTCTTACAGGGTCATCACTCCTAATTAACGCTATTAACTCTATTTCCTTATTATCAAATGTCCATTTACCATCAATTTTTTTTGCCCCTGCGTCCGTTAGTGCTTTTGAAATGATTTCGTCTGCCAATGCAGGATTGTATCTAAAATGAAATGATTCTAACTCGTCAACGATGAATAGATAATCTGGATCAAATGGACCATAATTTGAAATCATTGTTGTGCCATACCCGCCCATTAGTTCGTTTACTATTAATTTTCTATCAACAAGATAGTTTAGTGCAAATCGAACTTCTTTAATTGAAAATGGATTAAATTTCTCTGATTCTGCTGGGTTGACAAGAATACTATATGAGCCTCCAGTTGATTCATAAACTTGTAATCCTTCACGAGACTTGACGCTGTCAATTCTATCTGAAGAAATTCTGTAATAGTATAGATCCAAATTACCATTTCGTACTTCTTCTAGAGCGGTGTTTTCATCAAGATATTGAATGAACTGTATCTCATCAACAAAGGTTCCTTGGTCAGCGGATGCAATCTGAATACTAAATATTCCAAAAAGTAAGACAAATAAGAGTCTCATTACATGCATGTGAAATGGCTGTAATATAAGGTTCCAAGGTAATAAACTATTTTGATAAATATTAAAACTTAAAATTTAAAAATAAAATTAAATATGAAAATACATTGCAGTTAAAACCACTTACAAGAGGAATAACAGGAGTAATCCCAGGAGGAATTTCAGTTATTGATTTTGCAATTGTTGCACAAACAGATCAAATTTCTGCAAAAGAAATTCTCAATATTTTGGTTGCAAATAAAATAGGTTATTTTGAAGGGGAAAATGTTAATTTTAATCCAGAAGATAAACTAAAAGCCGCTCTTTTTGCAATTAATCAAGGGGCTCCAATTGATGATGTTTCCATTTATTTGAATTGGAGGGATTTTGAAGGCCTTGTAGCAGAAATATTAGAATCAAAGAATTTTGATATCATTAAAAATCTTGTATTAACCAAGCCTCGGATGGAAATAGATGTAATTGGAATTAATCACGGAATTGCAGTTCTCATTGACTGCAAGCATTGGAAGAGAATGAGTTCGGCGACTCTCAGAGAGATAGTAAAAAAACAGGTTGCACGGGTGAAGCATTACGTAGAAAAAACTCAAGGGGCAATAGCTGTGCCAGCAATAGTGACCTTGTACCAAGAAGAAATTAGTTTTATTGATAATGTTCCAATAATTCCTATTTTACAATTTTCTTCATTTTTGGATGAATTTTATGGGAATTTGGATGATTTGAAGACTATAGAAACATAGTTAGAAGAAAAAATGCTGAACATACAGATAGGAATCCTTTAGTTAAATTCATAGTTTTGTCTACAGCTCGAGAATAATCCCGAAATATAGTTGGACCCATCACTTTAACATTGGCTTCGTTTTCTAAAATTTCAAAAGAAGCTAATTCTATGTTTTTTTCAGATTCTTTAGCAATTTCAAGATACCAATTTGCCATGTCTTGAGCTTTTGTGACCAACCCAAATTGATAGTATCCATTTCTATTTCTAACACCTTGTGTAGTGTAATGCGTATCAGATGTACAGATTTCTATTAGGTCATATCCATTTTTTGAAAAATGGTTGACTACTGCTTCTCTAACTCCATTTTCCATATTATTTGCGTCTGCCCAACCAAGAAAATATTTTTTATTATTTGTGCGAAGGCATAAAATTCCAATTCCTCCAAGTGCAAGATCTGGTGCAGTTATATCCATATCTTTAGAATTTGCATAACCAAATTCTAAAGGATATGCCTCTTTAGTCATCAACGTGCCAAGACAAGATTTTGATGCAGATAAGAGATCTTCAGAATTTGTTTGAGATATTTCTTCTCCCATAGCATTATGACAATCAACGATTAAGACTCGGCCAAAATTACGATTCTTTGAAAACTGTTCAATTTCGCTTTTTACGTGCAATGGCAAGTCCTCCATTCCATGTGGAGAAAGAGACAAAAACAAGAGTGCGGTTTTACCAAAAAGTAATCCTACACAACGTGCATCGTTAATCTGTACGGTGACAGGTTCAGTACAGTTCAAGCCTTCCTGGGCTACAGAATATTTTGATAAACTTTCAAGATATTGAGACACTTCTGTTTGGGAAGGTAAATTTAGAGAATGGTTTGAAACGCTATGTAAAACCATTGCTGATGATCCAAGATTTTTATAAATCAAGTACGGAATATTGCTTCCACCAACTGGATGAAACGGCCCCGGATGAATATCAGGTAAAACTAATCTAAATTCTCTATTGGCATTCTTTGTATGAAATCTAATTTGTGACGTCGAAACTTTGGACATTTTTGCCCGTTCAGTAAGAATATTTTCAACCTCGGATGGATTATTTTTGGATAATGATGAAAGATAAGCTTGTATCAATTTATGGGTACTCTTGACACCAGGTCTTCCCGCTCTATCAGTAAGGATAGACCAAGATGAAGCTAATATCAAAAATGTTGTACCATATGCAATTGCCTGAAAATTAGTTAAAACTGGAATCCACATATCGATTGGCATTAGTACTAAGAACATTGCCATAGGTTGCAAGAAACATACAAGCCACGCCTTGCGTATGGTAAGACCAAGAACAGTTGTGAATATTCCAATCCTAAAGCTTGCAAACAAAAACATTCCAACTGTAATGAAAAGTAATGGAAACTCTTCTCTAGATATTATAATAGATGCTAAAATGCCTGATGCCATAGTAAGTAACCATAGACTATTTCCAAAAAGTGACATGTGTAATGCTTTAGAATACTCTTTATTTCTGCTAAAACGAGAGTCAATCTTTTGTGTTACCAAAAGGGTTCCCAGAACAGCGAGTAGTCTAAAAACAATATCTTCGCTTTCAAGATAGACTGATACGGTTAATGTTACAAGTACTGATACAATAATAATTGAAATTATTAAGGAGTGGTAAAATGAAGAGGGATTTAGAAGTGTAAGTGAATATCGTTTATGTATCCTTGAAACATCACTGTAAGCCTCTGTCATAATTGGTCACGATACTAGAAATATATCCATCAACCATGAAATTACAATAAGGCTGCTTGGAACCGTAACTACAATTTTTGGATCAACTTTAAAGCCTTTTGTTTCATCTTCAAAGAATCTCAAAAGTCCTGCGCTTGATGCAGGTAAAGGAGCGCCTTTTTTTCCAGCCATAATTAATTTAAAAATCAGGAACTTTACTTAAATACTTTATTCTTATTTCTTTAATTTGGCAATTATTTCCACGAGTGAATTTATCGATTTTAAGATTTGTTGTTGTTGTGCATGATCTTTTTCTTCCTCAAGATCTTTGGACAGAGTTTCCAGTTTTTGTTCCAAAACATTTAGAGTTGAACGTGTTTTTTGGATCCCATCAGATTCTGAAGTTTTAGATATGGAATTAATTTCTTTAATTTCAGGCTCCTTACCACAATTGACGCACAATGCATGACCATCTTTTATGACCCTTACACCCTTACAATATGGACATGGTTCACTAACTAATGTAGCACCTTTTAGCAACATTTCAATTGCCTTCTTTGTAAGATCTGCGGACATTAAGAAATATTAGAATTGATTTCTAAAAAACTTAGTCTTCACAGTTGTGTGGAAAAATGAGTGTTTCATATTCAGCGAAAGCTTAATAGTGTGTGGGAAGAACTGTTTTTCGATTAATGGCGGTAATTTGTAGCACTTGTGGTCTTCCTGAAGATTTATGCGCCTGTGGTGAACTAGAAAAAGATAGCACTCACATCATCATTAGATTAGAAACTAGACGTTTTAGAAAAAAAGGAACTATGATTGAAGGGCTAGACCCAAAAATTAATGATTTAGAAAGTGTGGCCAAGGAATTAAAGGCTAAATATGCATGTGGTGGCACTGCAAAAGAAGGGTACATATTTTTACAAGGAGACCATCGTGACACCATCAAAGAAACTTTGGTAAAGCTTGGATTTGCTGAATCATCAATAGAGCTTCATTAGAAAAGAATTGTTTGATCAAAACAAGTTAATGAAATCTTTGGGAATTCCATTCTCTGCATTAGTTTCTGTAATTTTTGGTTTGATGGTTCTTTCATTTCCTTTAGGGGCATATGTTGTATTTAATTCCAATATAGAAGATGGAGTAAGATACGATTTTCCAATAAATGGGTTTGATTTTTTCCCTGCTGGAATTGGGGTTGAGATCCCAATAGAGTTTGAGCTTGGAGATGTCTTTATTGGTACATGGTGTGTGTTTATTATTCTATTTTCAATTGCCATGTTAGGTCCCAAAACAAATTTTCTAAAAGCCTTGTCACCAATTATGTCAGAAGGAAAATATGAATCAAAATCAAACTATCTCGTTTCAGTAATAAAGTGGTTTACCATTTTGATTGTAATTTCTGGAATAATTAATTTTATTCAAGAAAGTGTAGGGATAACCACACAGCCACCAATACAACCAGATAGTTTAATTCAATTCTTTGAGATCACTATGGCACCAATTAGTGAAGAAATAGGATTTAGAGCTATGTTAATTGGAATTCCTTTGTTTGCTATTTACTCTCATAGAACATCAATAATTTTATTTTTCAAATCACTATGGCATCCAACTCAGACTTTACATATCTATGAAACAAAAAAAGCATTAATTTTGATTACAGTTATTGGAATATTTTTTGGTGCCGCTCATATTATATCTGGAGAACCTTGGAGCTTGGGTAAATTTGCTCAAGCAACTGCCAGTGGGATAATTATTGGATGGGTTTATTTCAAACATGGACTAGTTTCTGCAATTCTAGTTCATTGGTCAACAAATTATTTTATTTTTTCATATGTGAGTTTCCTTGCTGAAATAAATGATATTACAATTAAAAATGCTTTTTCTCATTCGCTAACTAATAGTTTGGAAATTCTATTTGTTATGACCGGAACATTATCAATTGTGTTGATAATTGTAAATTATTTTACTTTGAAAAAAGCAAAACAATTAGAGATTTAGAGATATTTTGTCCCTTGTATCTGTTTCTTATAGTTACTTCTGTAACACCTGCAGCTTCAGCAACATCTAGTTGGGTTTTATTTTCTCCATTTGTTACACATGCCACATATAGAGATGCAGCGGCAAGACCCATAGGATCCTTCCCAGCTGAAATTTTAATTTCTTCAGCAGATTTAAGAAATTTGACTGATTTTACTAGTGATGGCTGGTTTTTCCTTTTGTGAGAGCAAAAATTCCAAATCCTCCTGATTGTCAATGTCTAACATAATTCTCCTCAAAAGAACAAGAGAGGTATTAGGGGTAAGTGATTTTCCAACCTCTAGATGAATCTTGTAGCTGTCTTCGTCATAATGGGTTTCCATTAAATTTACTGGAATTCTAAGTAGTGCATTAGTTCCATCAAACCTCCTAGAAGGAACAACTAAAACAGACTTTGGGTATTTTTGAAAACTAATTAGATTATCAATGTCTTCAGATTGCATAAACGGGATATCTTGTGGAAAAACAATTGAAGCGTCATATTCATTATTTTCAAGATAGTTATCCGCAAGAGATACTGCATGATTCACTCCTGATTCGTCACTATCAAAAATTTCTTGAATGCCAAATCTTTTGGTTAGTTTTAAAGCTGTTTCATCTTTTGAAACAATAATAATTTTTTCAAAAATTTTAGATTTTGAAATTGTCTCGACTACTTCTTCTAGCATGATTCTACAAAGATCTTCTTTTTGATCAGATGATAAATTTAATCTTGTTTTTGCTTTAGAAAACGTCTTAACTGGGATAATAGCGGCTATTTTCAAATTATACGTGAATTTGCTTTAATACAAACGAGGCTAATCCCTGCTCGTCATTTTTGTTTGTCATTTTTAATTTTGCATCATATACTTTCATACCCAAGCTTTCAATTTGTTTAGTAAGTCCTTTGTCTTTAGTATCTATAACAATATTAGAACAAACATCAGAATACATTTTTGCTAATCCGTAAGAGGAAACTTCTATTCCTGCAGCTTGCATGTATTTAGCAGCTGGTCCACTAAATGCTTTATCTCCAATTAAAGGACTAACCGCAATTACTTTCTTTTTAATTTTTGATAACTCTTTTCTAACTCCTTTAATTGATAACATTGGACCAATACTTGTTAGCGGATTACCTGGTGCAATGATAACTCGTTCTGAATCATGCATGGCGTTAATTGCTTCGGGATTAGGACGCGCCTTATCAGCACCGATGTACTGAATTCCTTCAACAACATCTCTTCCCCTATATTTTACCCAATACTCTTGTAAATGGAGATCACCTTTGTTAGTAGTAATTCTCGTTTCAATAGTGTTGTCAGTTACAGGAATCACCTTAGCTTCTACAGCAAACTTCTCACACATCCATTTTGTGATGTCACTAAGGTTTTTTCCATTTTTTAGCATGTTAGTTCTAATAAGATGAGTCGCGGCGTCCCTATCACCAATTTTAAACCATGTCTCCTCACCAAAAACCTCCATTTGCCTTAAGAATCCAAAAGTGTCTTTTTGGATTCCCCAACCTCGCTCATAATCTAAAAGATCTGCCAGACCGTAGATTATAGTATCAATATCAGGGCAGACGTACATTCCATAAAGCCAATAATTATCACCAACGTTACTAATTACATTTACTTCATCATTCAGGGATGCGACTCCTCGGACTAATTTGACCGATCCTGTTCCTCCAGCAAGTATTGTTATCATATTTTTCAGCTCTAAAACTACTAATCTATGAAACTATGGCTCAATATTACTTTTTCAATGAAACCCCATACTATGAATCAAGATAAGTTTTTTATTGTAGCTATAGCGATCACATTTCGTGATTAGATCATCAATTTTAATTGTATCTTTTATGGGACTTTTAATTATTGGTAGCAATACTTCAGCCTTTGGTGCTCAACTTGACGCAAAAATAGTACCTGATGCAGATTCAACTCAAGTTAAGATAATTTTCCAAAGAAATATTTTCATAGATTATAAAAACGGGGGGGCACTGGCCAACGAATTAAAATCAAAAACTTGGAATGTTAATGTTTTAGCAGATTCTTCAAATCCAGCAGTTCAAGATTTGATAAATAAATTAAACCAAAAAATAAAAAATGATGGCAGTGCTGCTCAAATAACTGATTTAGGGGTAGAATATAGTGCAGAATTAAGAGGAGGGGATTCTGACGCATCAATAGATTACAAGATTGTTTTAACTCCTACATTATCACATTACAATATTCGTAAATATTCTACTAACAATCCATCATTGGTAGATATTGGTTGGAGAGGTCTAAGTGTTACAGGACCAATTACAATTGACGGTGTTGAAATTAACTTGCCAATTTCTGTTTTAAAAGCTAAAGAACCTGTAGCTTATGGGATTATTGCGGGAACAGAAGGGGAGGCTCTCCTTTCAAAAAATATTATGAATGCTGATGGAATAAGAGACCAGCCACTTGGTAACTGGCACAATTTGTTTGATCCAACTGGAATTGGTGTGGATGCAGGTACATTTGGATTACATGAATCCATTACAGGTTTTGTTGTCCATACTTTTACAATGGGTGAAAGTAGTATCAGGGAAGGAAGACAAGTGGAGAAAAAATTTGAGATAACATTTACAAAAGATACAGAATATACAATTAGAGCAGTAGAATCAGCAGATTCTGCTACTATAGCTGTAATTGGTTTTGCAGCAATAGATAATTTAGGAGGTTCTGAAGTGTTAGGAGTTACACCAACAGCTCCAAAAGATTATGGTGAAACAACTGGAGGGGGTTTTCCAATAATGATAGTTTATGGAATGGCAGCTATGGCAGGAATTGGTGCTATTGCAATTTTGATATTTAGCAGTAGAAAGCTAAAGGCAGAAGAAGGCGAGGGTCAACGAGGCATAGACCCATCACAATTACAAAGCTATGCAACCAGTTCTTCTGCTGGAGGATATCAAACTGTTCGTGGCGAAGCTCAGCTGAAAGGTGATCAATCTTATGAACAAACCAGAAACGTGTATGAGCAAGAAAAGAAAGATGAGCCATCAAGTAGTTCTAGCACAAAAGGGTCCATGCCAAAAGGCTGGAAACCATCTTAATGCGTGCGTGCTGGCCGTAACCCTCCTTCTGTTTTAACGATATTTCGCTTTGCAGCCTACCTGAACCTAGTGCAGGATCTTAAGGTTCTGTTTGGCCTTGCTCCATGTGGGTCAGCTTTTTCATTCCTTCTCTAGAAACCTCAGGTTTTGCCATCATAGTACACTAGGTTGGATTCATTTCTATTCTGTTGCCAGTCATCTCTGACTATCCGTCGCCGGAACACATTTCCTGCATGGAGGGAGGAGTTTCCTCTGCCGTAGCAGCGTCTCGTCCACCAGCTCGCACCTAAAATTATAAAGTGAAAATTTCTATTTTAAGATTGTTAAGACAAATATCCCAATCTATTTTTGAACTAGTTTATGACATTCACAAAGACAAGAATCGATAATGCATCTATGTTTTTTACAGTCAAGACAACGCTTACTTCTACCTGTTTTCATTCGTAATTCTTCTATTCGTCTTGCTTTTTCACTCATATTATTCTCGTTTATCTTCAAAATATTTAGAAATATTGGTTAAAAAGGGATTTTGTATTCTTTGAGAAGTGGAGTTATTTCATCTTCTGATTCTAGTTTTGAATAGTCTTCTAACAAATTTTTATTTAGTTCCAGAAAAGTATGACCCCATTTGAATTTGTCAAGCAGTTTTGAGGCCAGTTCAACGTAGCCCAAAATAAATAATGTTGACGATATGGCTTCAACTGTGGTGAGTTTATCTAGCTTTGAGTAATTAACTGGATTTCCTGCAAAAAGAGGAGGAAGCTTTCTATGAATACCAGAGAATTTTGTTGTAAATACTTTATCAGCTAGATTCCATGAACAATCAATTGCAGTGACAGAACCTACAAGTTTCTTATCTGATGCCAATAGTGTTTTTTTTGCATAAGGGTCTAAAACTAAAGTTCTTTCAGTTGTTTTTTTAATATTTTTTGCCAATCCAAATTTTACAAGTTTAGCAGCAGTGCATTTCTTTGGGTCATCTTGTTTTAACATCACAATTTGAATTTGCATCATTTAATGTTAAAAATTATACTTATTAGAGTTTATTCTAAAGCAACATAAGTTACTTGATAGTAAAGTCTTGATACCTGTTCTTCTTTGATTACTTCTACATTCCATGTTGAATCATGTAGTGAAGCATCTAGAGCCACGGGCAGAATTGTAAACTTTTCTAGCATAACATCAGGTCCACTATATCTAACATTGTAATCCATACCATCAATTTTGATGATTTGATAGATTGCACCTGAGACTCTAGTTGAATTTTGAACCATACAATCAGAAGTTTGTCCTATAATGCATGTTCCATCTTCAAGACTAACTTTGATGTTGACATTAGATTCTTCTCCCTTGGTAATAGTAAAGAGAGAGCCTTGAATAACTCTTGGAGATAATTCTTTTTCGTTAATTATTTTTTTGTTTACTGTAATTTGAATTTGAGAATCAGTGATTCGGTTTGCCTTTTCAATTACTCTGTCGCCAGAGATCTTTGATTCATTGATTGATTCAGGTTCTGGGATTTTTTCTACTAGTTGTATTGATTTGGTGAAAGTCCCAAATTCTGAATTAAAGGTGATTATGTAGGTCCCTAGTTTAGCATTATTTGGAAATGAATGGGTATGGATGAATGTCCCAGTAGGATCTTGTCTGAGAGTTGTGATTGGAACACCTTTTCCACATACAAATGTACCACAGTTTAATTTAGTTAGGTCTTCTGAAGGGATTCCAACTTCAACAGTTTCTAAAAAGCTCTCGTTGTTGATAGGTACTGACAAAGAAGAGTATAATCCAGGTGATGTTGCCCGTATTACTGCAAGACCTACAAAGTTGA
>JAQBHA010000115.1:0-3596 GCA_032128215.1 Nitrososphaerota archaeon
GTGCTATGGATTATCCTAAAGAAAAAATGCGAATAATGGTGTTAGATGATTCTGATGATGATACTGTTGAATTATTAGAAATACTTGTAAACGAACATAAGAAAAATGGATATGATATTGTCCACGTTCGAAGGGGAAATAGAATCGGGTACAAGGCAGGGGCTCTTAAACATGCAATGAAATCAACCAATACAGAGTTTGTTGCAATTTTTGATGCAGATTTCATCCCCCCTACTTGGTATCTTAAAAAAGCAATTCCGTATTTTGCTAAACCTGATATCGGACTTGTTCAATGTAGGTGGGGCCATCTAAATGAAAACTATTCAGCCCTTACACAAGCACAAGCGCTTGGGATTGATCTTCATTTTCTTGTTGAACAAAAAGCAAAAAGCAATTCACACTTATTTATGAATTTTAACGGAACAGCAGGAATTTGGAAAAAGGAATGCATTGATGACTCTGGAGGATGGCATACATCTACCCTGGTAGAAGATTTAGATCTAAGTTATAGAGCTCAAATGAAAGGATGGAAGTGTATCTTCTTACCAGACATTGTTGTTAATGCAGAATTGCCAGTACAAATGAATGGTGCTAAACGACAACAGTTTAGATGGGCTAAAGGCTCTATGCAATGTGCAATTAAACTACTTATTGACATACTTCTTAAGCGCAGGATTGCAATTGAAGCAAAACTTCAAGCCTTTGTTCAGCTAACACGACATATAGTATTTCCATTATTGTTAATTCAATTTCTTACAATTCCAATTCTTTTAGCTTCTGACATCAATTTGTATATTATTAGCATCTTGCCTGTAATTACAATTGCTGCATACTTTGCAATGGGTCCTGGTGCATATCTTCTAGTAATCCATAAGCTTTGGAAGAAGGACTGGAAATACAAAGCCAAAGCACTCCCCTACCTTATGATATATTCTATAGGAATGTCTGTTAACAACACCATTGCAGTTTTTGATGCAGTAATTGGAAAGAAAAACGAATTTTTGAGGACTCCTAAATATGGAATAATAAAAAATTCTGATGACTGGAGAGACAAGGCATACAATTTACCTTTTACGAGAACGACATTGCTTGAAATATTCTTTGGAATATATGGTCTTTTTGGAATCCTAGTTGCAATTTTCTCAAATAATCCAATTTTTGTACCAATATTAGGACTACATGTAATAGGATTTTTCTATATTGCCCACATGAGCATATTTCATTCAAGATATAAAAGAGACATATCTCAATTGAGTCATACAGAACTAAAGGAAGAAAATATGGCAAACATCTTTTACAAACTAGCATTGGGAGGAATAATTGGACTCATTGCATTTGCTGGATATATGGCAATGACCGGATATGAAAATGATGTTTATCCTGTTGATCTTTCTCGTGGACTATTGGATAGTATAATGCGTTCATCTGATCCTACTTCAATTCTGGCTGATCTTAAAGCAATCAAGGAACATTTACCAGAAGAAGGAAATCCAGTTTGGGTGTTTCCAACCGATACTACTAACTTTTCAAGAATTCAAAAAGACTTGGATTCTATGATTGTTAATGTACAAACAATTGTAACTTTACCTAGGGACAGCTCTTCATTTCATACAGGTATGGATGCTGTAAGTGATAGGGCATTTGTTCTTCAAGAGAATCTAATAGATGCGACTCCCTACATGTACGTGAGTTTTATCAATATTGTTTTGAGTGCAGTTTGGATTGCAGCAATTTTAGCGATATTTGCAGTTTTTAACAAAAAGAAACGCCAACTACAAACTTCTGACGCAACTGATGGTATCTAAGAAATATTTAATTCCTGTCTAATTTCATCAACAGCTCTTATTCCAAAAATATCTCTAACTTGTTGGATTCTTAATGATTCTTTTAATAAATCTCGACCCAATTGATTTACAAGAATCTGAAAAACGTCAGAAAATCTAATTTCCCATTTGTCAGCACAGTCCAGGATTTTACTAACTGCCCATTGTCTCACTTCATGTGGAAGAGCCATTTTTTCATTGGATTCAATAGATAACTTATCAAACAAATTGACCATATGAGCAGTCTGGGTAGCCATAATTTCAAGTTCCTGCAAGCTTCCGTATTTTGATTCAGAATGCATTCTAATATTTGACTGATATTCAGACAATTTCAAAAGACCTACCATTTCTTTTGATGTGTATTCTGAGGACTTGTTTGAGGCATTTTTAATGTTTTGTAACTCTTGAATGATTTGGTTAGTTTTTTGATGAAATTCCGAAGAGGATGCATCTGAGCGATTAAGAATAGATGATAAACCTGAGATTTTTTCATTAGTTTTAGAGGCAATTCCATCTAACTCATTTTTGAAATTGGTTATGACGCCACCAATATCTCCTGTTCTACTTGAAATTGATTGAATATTCTTTTTCATGTCATCTAATTGCTCTGTTATCCCTGTCATTGAATTTGCTTTTGATACGACAGATTCTAATTCTTGTTTTAAGTTATTGATGATTCCTCCCAGCGATTCAATTTTTTCAGCTTTGCCTGAAATTGATTCAATTTTTTTCCTAATTTCTCCAATATCTGAACCAACAATGGAAGAAGTTTCTGCTTTTGCAGATACTTTTTTCAAGTCATCTCTTACACTATCAATTCTCTCAGAAATCGTCATAATCATTTTTGAATTATTTCTCATTGCCTCGAAGCTATCTGTTACTTTTTGCATAATGTTTTTTGTTTCAGGTGAATCTTTTTGTGATTCTGTTATCTTGTTTATTTGATCTTGTAATCGTGCTGTTTGATTGTTAATTTTTAAAACTAAATCTGACTGTCCTCTTGCTTGGCTTAAACCTGAAAATAGCTTTTGAGTATCTTCTTCAATAATATTAATTTGTTTTGACTGTTTTTGAATTTGTTCTAATGCTGAGCTTAATGAGTCAATCATATTTTTCATAGAAATAAGAACTTTCTGATTCTCAGAAAAAATCTTTGCCATTGCTTTGATTTCTTTAGATAATGTTTTTGTAGAATCAGAGACATTTGCAACTTTTTTTAGTAAGGCAGCTGAAGTTGGTTCTTTAGTGGAACTTTTAGTTTTTTTAGGCGCCTTTGTACCTTTCTCCTTTTTTACTGCCATATTACATTGGAATATGTCATGATGATAAAAAAGTTAGGCTGAAATAAAATAAAAAATATTGGTAGCTACTCGTTAACCGTTTCTGGTTCATGGAGTAGCTCATGAAAGGTTTTTTCAACCAATCCGTTCATGCTTTCAATGAATCTTTCTGGGCAGAATTCACACGTTATCATAATATTACGGTATAGTACCGTACTATTAATAGCAAGGTGATTGTAAAGTTACCTTTTCTGGGCTAAATAGCAATAAATCGTGCCTATACTCATACATGTGTTTCCAGTGGAACTTTTGCCCTAAACTCAAAAGAGCAGTCAGATACCCCAGGGACTCTTACTATAGTGTGAGTATACCAAACCCCAGCAAGGCCATCCCTGAAAGTTATTCCTTTCTTGAGAGAGTTTTGTGTATTACAGACCCACATTTCGGGATTATTTTAGCTATTTTATTGTGGAGACATGAAAAATGAAAATAG
>JAQBHA010000116.1:0-5372 GCA_032128215.1 Nitrososphaerota archaeon
TGGAGTAAAAGAGGTTAAAGGAACATTTGGCCTTTATGATATTTTCGTAAAACTTGAGGTATCTTCAAGCACTGAAATTCAAAGTATTATTACCAAAAAAATTCGGCATCTAAAAAATGTAGTTTCTACTAATACTCTGTCCGTGATTCCATAACAAGGCGGCAGCTAACTCAAACTATTGCTAAAAGATTAATTCATATCATTCATACTAACATATAATATTTTTATAATATTCTTATAATATTTTTGAATATTTTATGTAAATTACCACTTTGGAACTAAAATTTTACTATTTGATCCAGATTCGATATAAGAATCACCGATCTATAAGGCTCTATGAATGAAGCAGAAAAATCAATTAATATTCTAAATACACCTTCTGATTCTAAATTATATGAATACAAATTAAGAATTGAGCAAATTACTTCCAAATTAGTAAAATTTGGTTTAACAAAAGCACAGGCAAAAGTTTTCATATATTTAGGAAAATATGGTTCAAAGTCTTCACCTGAAGTATGTAAGGATCTCAAATTGCCACGAACTGAAACATATCGCATACTTAATGAGTTGACCAATCTCGGGATTGTAGTTAGCGAATTTTCATATCCATCTAAATTTTCAGCCATACCTATGGAGAGAGCAATTTCCCTAATGGTACAAACTGAGCAAACGAAGATTGGAATGTTGGCAGAAAAAGAAAAAGAGATTACGGAGTTATGGCATTTGATTCCAAGCTTTTTTACTAAATCTAGTGAGCCAGAATGCGAAAAATTTCAAATGCTTCAAGGTTCATCAAGAATTCATAGTAAAATGCATAATATGATTTCAGATTCTAGACTTGGGTGTAAATTATTATGTGGTGCAAAGGACCTTTCAAAATTTTATTATTCAAATTTAATAGAAATACTTGAGAGCTCTTCCTCAAATTTAAAATTATTAATTTCTTCAGATTCCATTGTTCCTAATTTGATTCAAAACATGAATAAATCAAGTATACGATATTGGCCAAAAAATATGGCAAAAAATCAATGTTTTCTTTTAAAAGATGATAATGAACTATTAATTTTCTTGAGAAATGCTAACTTTCCGACTAAAAATATTTTTGCTTTTTGGACAAATTCAAAATCCCTAATTGATTCTATTTGTCTGCTTTTCAATTATTCTTGGGAACGCTCAAAACCCATTAAACAAGCAAATTTAATAATTTCTGAGTTAGGCAATTAGTCCTTTTCTTTTTCTAGATACTCATTAAGAGCCTCTTTAATTACACTAGTAAGAGTAACCGAACCGGTTGTTCCTATCAACAATTTTGCCTGTCGCTTTCGAAGTTTTTTTACAATATTCTCATCAAGTATTATTGTAATTCTATGACCATCCATTTTTGATTCTAACATCCCAGATTTCAATTCCCCCTCACTCCAAAATTAAACCATTAAATTTTTACTATTTCTGATAGTGATTAAGATTATTCTTGCTTTCATTAGATAATTAAGAAATTATGAAGTAAATATAATATGTGGATTATGTAATCTAGATTTTAGCACTCTTACAAGTAATTTTAAAAGTCATATGCTCTTCTGGTTATTAGTGTCAAAATATAAGATGCTTCTAGGATTAGGAGTAGGTGTAATTGCAGTTTTAGGTTTAGTTGTAGGTCTAACTTTATCACATGGTGTTATTTCCTCTCAAAAATACGAAATTTTTGTTGACCCATTTAAGGATGAACAAGATCTCTTTGTAATGGCTAGAGTAACAATTCAAAATACAGGTTATAGCCCATTAACCAATGTAAGGGCAAATTTTGGTGGTGGAGATATTCAAGAACTTGGCACTATAAAACCAGGCCAAAAAATCATTTTATCCCCACCTCCTGAAAATGATATGGAGTTTGTGATGGTGACTTCTGATGAGGGAATTTATGTCAGTAAGGCATACAGGATTCCTGTTAAAATGCCAGGCATGATGGGCTCTTAAAAAACCCTTTTCATAATCAAAAACAATGCACTAAAATGATATTGAGAATTAGTTTTTGTAGATGAAATTTCTTGCTTCAGGGAAAGTAAAGGATATTTATGATTTAGAAAATGGCAATCTTCTTTTTTTGTTTAGTGATAGGGTATCAGCTTATGATGTAAAATTTAAAGAAGAAATCCCCAAAAAAGGTGAAATCCTATGTAAATTTGCAGAATTTTGGTTTAATAAATTAGATACCCCAAACCATTTTGTTAGAACAGAATCAAAAACAGGAATAATAGTAAAAAAAATGAATATGCTTTCCATTGAATGTGTCGTACGAGGTTATTTTTATGGAAGCCTTGTAAATAGATGGAAAAATGGCGAGGTAAATTTACCTGAAAACTGTAATACTGAACTTGCTGCAAAACTACCTGAACCCATTTTTGATCCTACGACAAAATCCACTCATGATGTTCCAATAGACAAAAATCACACATTAGAAATGAATCTTGTTACAAATGAAGAGTATGATTGGTTATCTAAAACATCAATAGAAATCTATAACAAAATGGTGTCAATTGCAAATTCTGCAGGTTTTATCCTACCTGACCTGAAATTAGAATTTGGCAAACTTGACGGTGAAATTCTTCTTGGAGACTCTATTGGTCCAGATGAATATCGTCTTTGGCAAAAAGATTCCTATTCTATTGGAAAAATTCAGGAGTCCTATGATAAGCAACTATTACGTGATTGGCTAACCGCAAATGGACATCAAAAAAAATTTGATGAGATGCGTGCCCAAGGAAAAGAACCAGTAGCCCCCACAATCCCAGATGATTTAATCAAAAAAATGACAGAGCGTTATGCTATTGCCTTTGAGTGCTTTACTAAAAAATCCATCTGACTCGATTTTTCATTCTAACCAAATAATCAATTTTATTTTTTTAGGCCCAAATGTGTATGGGGGTGGCCATATTTTGGCCATTTGGTCCTACCAACTAAAATAATTAAGAAATTTTGTAGTGCTATAACACTGATGAATATGCAATTATGAAAATAATAGTGGTACAATATTTGTAGTAGTATAACTAACTAATATTCCACCGAAACAGGATTTATAATTATAAACAAAAATTAATGCGAATAGACAAAAAAATATGATATAACGATCTTTTAGCTTACTTTTTAATTCAAATCTACATGTCTATCCTATTAGAAAAACCAATTAAGATTCATAGAATAGTCACTTCGAATAGCCAGCAAGCTAAAGCAATTGAGGATCTAACAAGGTCAAAAATTTTAAAAATTTTATATAAAAAACAATTAACCGCAGACCAAATTTTAGAAGAATTGAAAAAAACTGGATATAATAAAGCCCTAACTACAATAAGACATCATATGGATATTTTAAAAATTTCAGGCCTAATTGAATTAGTGAAAATTGAAGAATCTAGAGGTGCAGTAACAAAATTTTATGGAACCTCAACTAAACTTTTAGAATATGAAACTCCTAAAGATTTTGAATTAAAATATGCAACATTAATCAAAACAACATCTGGTAAAATTGAAAATCTTGTGAAAAACATTTCTCAAAAAACTAGTTTAAAAACAAAAAATCATAAGATTGCGGAAAATGAAAATTATGATCAATATCTTTTAATGGAAATTGTAAATCGCGCACTTACCAATGTTTTAGAAAAGTCTAGATATTAAAATTAAAAACTAAATTACTTCAATAGAAAAAACTCCCCTTGTTTTTGGGTTTTGTAAAATCTGAACTAACTTTCTAGGAATTGCATCGCTGGCTTTGTCACAATTTATTGCTAAAGTTCTGGGACATACGTAATTGCTTTTTCGTAATACAATGTCATTAGGATCTGAGCAAATTAGATCTTGATGACCTTTTCCATTAATTTTAAAGGTATAGCCATTTACATTAATTGAAAAAACTACAATCGAATTTGGATCCTTTAATTTTTTTTTAATTTTAGTTGGAAGATTACTACATCCACATTTTGCACCTACTCCAATTATACAATCGCCACTTGGTGTAAGGTGAGTCTCTTTTGTAATTTCAATTGTATTTTTATGAGTGGATCTAATATTTTCATGACCAGAAAAAGGAATTTCAAAATGCACAAATTGAACATGACTAGACTTAAATTAAACTTTCAAAACATTGAAAACTGACTTGCTACCAGCACAACAAGGATATGATAGAGCTATTACTGTTTTTTCTCCTGACGGGAGATTATATCAAGTTGAATATGCTATTGAAACTGTACGACGTGGTACGATTGCTGTTGGTATCAAAAGTAAAGATGGAATAATTATAGCTGTAGAAGAGAAACCACGCAAGCTGCAGATTTCAGATACATCTCAAAAAATATTCCAAATTGATGATCACGTTGGAGTTGCTGCCGCTGGCTATATCCCAGATGCTAGAAGTCAGGTTGATAATGCAAGATTTTTCTCTCAAAGTAACAAACTGATTTATGACGAATCAGTTGATGTTGAAACAATTGCAAAACACTTGGCAGATCAGTGCCAACAATTTACTCAGTATGCTGGTGTTCGTCCTTTTGGGGTAGCTTTAATTCTTGGGGGTGTTGATTCTGGAGGGACCCAAATATACTTGACTGATCCAAGTGGCACTTACATTTCTTATGACGCAGTTGCAATTGGTTCAGGGTCTGAACAAGTTACCGATTTTCTTGAAAAGAATTACAACGCAGATATTTCTCTTCAAGACGCAGCTATTTTGGCAACTGCATCAATTTACATTGCTAGTGACGAAAAAGAAGGTTCTCAACATATCAAGATGTCTCAAATCAAAGCTGCCACAAAATCTTTTGAAATAATTCCTGATGAACAGATTGCAAAATTTGCAAAATCTGCATTAGAAAAATACCCCTCTGAAAAAATTTAGTAACGGTATTATTATAAATAAAATCTAGTAATCACATGAATATTTCAATTGCAATCCCTGACTCGTCTTTATCCGATGAAATAACTCAGAAAGAAAAATCCAGTAAAATTTCAAGAATAGCTAGAGCATGTGCAATTTTTCAAGTTTCAGAGATTTTCATTTACCATGAAACTATGGGCGAAAAAAGTGACGCTCTGCTTATGTCAACAATTTTAAAGTACCTTGAAACTCCACAATATTTTCGAAGATATCTATATCCAAAAATGGACCTACTAAAATATTCCGGAATTTTATACCCATTAAAAATTCCAAGTCACAGTAATATCGTAGACCCACGAAGAATCAAAATCGATGATGTTAGAGAAGTAATTGTCGTTTCAGTAATAGGGAAAAAATTTGTCAATGTGGTCATAAAAAATCTTATAACATTTTTTGGCATAGCAGATATTGGCCAACGTATTACAGTGCAGTTTAAATCTGAATATCC
>JAQBHA010000117.1:0-15106 GCA_032128215.1 Nitrososphaerota archaeon
ATTGCATTGTCACTGCCTCGTATGAAGGAGTTTTTACAACTTTAACAAATAAGACAATTGCAATAAGAATCCCTACTGCAATACCAATCCAAATTAGAACCAAGATAAATAAAATACGGTGTTCTCTCTTTTATAAGCTCACTTGATTACTAAATTATGGAAGTTCTGCAGTTTCTGTTAAACAGTGTTTATGTACCCATGTTCCAGAATCATCTTTAGCAATCTCCTTCCCAGGATTAATGTCTCCATTACAAGAGATACATGTTGTTTTGAATTTGGCTTTCATAAATTTCTTGAAACATATGATGATAAAATTCCTAGTATTGAAATTTGTTAAACCATAGGTTAGGATGTAGTTTATTCTTTATCGATAAATTCGTCTGCAGTTGGTGGATCTGGACTAAGGCCCTTTCTTTTTCTAATATCAGATATTAGTTTAGCTTGAATTGATTTAGGTGCAGGAGTCCATGCCTTAAAGTGAGTATTCCACATTGCTTTGCCAGCAGTTTGGCCTCGCATTACCTCAGATATATCAAATGTTTCAGATGCTGGAATTTCGCCAGTTACAATATTTAAGATGCCTTTTTGCTGCATATCAAGTACCTTGCCTCTTTTACTAGTTATTACACCAGCTACATTTCCAATTAGATCTTGAGGTACTCGCACCTCAATTCCAAGCATTGGTTCTAACAGTACTGGTTCTGCTAAAATAGTAACTCCAAGACATGCACGTCTTGAGGCAGGACCAAGTTGTGATAATCCTCTATGAGCCGTATCTTCATGAGGAACAAAGTGTGTAAAAATGAACTTGCAGTTTCTCATTTGTTCTTTAGCAAGTGGGCCTTCCTTCATTACATCTTCAAATCCAGACAAAATTGAATCAGATGATTCTTGAATAAATTGAACGCCTTTTGTTGCATTAATCATTACGTTTCCACGAGTATCAAATCGCATAACATTTTTTGCCCTATCAGGTTCCCAGCCTTTTTCTCGTAAGATCCTAGTCATTTCCTTTTTATCTTTCATCTCTCCTAGTTGACCAATTCTAATCATCTCAGCAATTTCTGGTTCAAGTGGTTCAACAGCCATGAAGATCTTGTTATGTCTGTTTGGAGATTTTGCCATAATTGCATCATGTGATTTTGAGATTGTCTCTCTATAGTTAATGAGCGGTGGAGAAGTAATAACTTCAACTCCTGCTTCTTTGATTAATGAAGATGCAATTTCAAGGTGCAAAACACCCATACCTGCAATTACAGTCTCACCACTTTCTTCATTAATTTTTACAACAAGGTTTGGATCCTCAATAGTTATTCTACGTAATGCCTCAACAAGTTTTGGTAGATCTTTTGGATGCTTTGGTTCAACGGCCATTTGAATAACGGGCTCAGAAACATATTGGACTCCTTCAAAAAGTGTGATTCCTTTTATTGATGAAAGAGTTTGACCGGCTCGAGCATCTTGCAATCCAAGTAAAGCAGGAATGTTTCCTGCACCAAGTTCTCCTACCATTTCTCTTTGATTTCCCATAAAGAAATTTACAGATTGGACTCTGCCCTCACGTTTAGTATCAATAAGATGAACTGTTTGACCATCTTTTATAGTTCCAGAAAACAAGCGCCCAATGGCTACAGGGCCTGCAGCAGGATCAAATGTCATATTAACTATCATCATAATGGTAGGGCCGTCATCTTGGCAATTCAAAAGAGCCTTTCCAATATCAGAATCTAGATCACCTTTCCATATTTTGGGAATTCTATATTTTTGAGCAACTTGTGGTGGGGGATGATGTTTAACAACCATTCCTAAAACTGCGTCAGCCAAAGGTGCTTTTGCAACAAGTTCTTCTAGTTTACCACCTTCGGAATACGCTTCAAAAACGTCCTTGAAAGAAATTCCTTTTTCCTTCATTAAATCTATGTTAATAGCCCATTTGTCCTTTGCAGAACCTAGAGACACACTGCCGTCCTGAATTGAAACTTTCCACTTTTCTTTGAATTCAGGTTCAGCATAAGTATCAATTAACCCGTTAAAGTTTGCAACTAGAGCTGCTAGCTGCGCTTGCATTTTTTCTGGAGTAAGCCTGAGCTCTTTAATTAGGCGGTCAACTTTATTGATATACAAAACAGGTTTTACCCTTTCTTCTAATGCCATTCTTGTTACAGTTTCGGTTTGAGTCATTACACCTTCAACTGCATCACATACAACAACTGCCCCATCAATTGCCCTAAGACTACGAATAACTCGTCCAGAAAAATCGACGTGCCCAGGAGTATCAATCATGTTAATAACGTATTCTTTACCAGCTTTGGAAAAATGCAAAGTAACATTTGCTTGTACAATAGTAATTCCACGCTCTTGTTCATCTTTCATATAATCAAGTGCTAAGGCATGGCCAACAGAAGAAGGAGATATAATTCCACTAGCTGCCAAAAGGCTATCACTCATGGTAGTTTTACCGTGATCTACATGTGCGATAACACCAAAATTTCTAATTTGGTTCTTATCCTTAATTATTTTTAGGACCTGCTCGGTAGACTTGTACTTCATAAACGCGATAAATCCTTTTTGCGCATCTATTAAATCTTATGAAGAAAAGTCGATGTTTTTTAGATCAATAAATCATATCGGAGCTTACATTTCGTAGTTTTTTAGAAGTAACGAAATAACATTCTTTTTGGTGATTTTTTTTTTGCATAAAATAATGGGGTTAATTGGGAGTATAAAGTAAAAAAAATCACTTGTGCAATCTTATCTTTTGTGCCTGGATTTGGCTGATAAACATTTAATCCAAGTTTTTTTAAATTTTTTATAATTCTTAAATTATGAGAATTTTTTTCTTCAAAGATTATTACAGTATCTCCTTGCTTTGCTGAAAAAAGTCCCATGTGTAAGAATTGTTCAATTCTTTCATAGTGTGCATCTGTACCCAATATCTCATAGAATTTTGCAGCACAATACATTGCAATAGGAAAAGTATGTAAATTACCTATTATGAAGATTTTTTTCCCAATCCTTATATTTTTACTTTCAAGTAAGGCTCTTTTGAATAATTCAATTGTGCCTTTAATTTTGAATTTTGAAACTAAAGAGATACTAGTTAAGGCACTTGAAATAAATCCAATACTTCCAGAAGTAAAAACCCCCGAGAATGGATAATCAAGAGTAATACATTTAGAGCAGGCTTTGGCTAGTTTGCTTTTTTCATTTAAGGTAATTGCGATAGCATTTTTAGTATTTTTTGCAACTTTAACATTTGAAATTGTATTTCCCGAAATCGAGATTAGGTAAAGAAAATTATTTTTAATCAATGATTTGTTTTTTAGTAGATCGAGTGGATCAACAGCTCGAACTTGAAAATTTGAAAATGCCTCCACTAATAATGCTGCTGCAAGTGAATCACCACTTCCACAAAAAATTGTTTTTCGTTGATTTTTCTCAGATAATGGTTTTTGTAGTTTAATTTTTTGCAAGTAGGGTATCTGTAGCAGAATATCATTTTCAAGTGCTTCAATAGTGTTCATGCTTTATTATTCAAATTTCCTTGTAATATTTATAACCAGATTCTAAGACCAGATACGTGGAAATTTCTGTAGGGCATACACCTGATTCAGATGACGCATTCATGTTTTATGCTATGCTCACAGGAAAAATAAAGTCGCCAGATTTTACTATTAAGCATGTAATTGGAGATATTGAAGAGCTAAACAAAAAAGCATCTAATCCAGAGCTTGATGTAACTGCAGTGTCCGTCCACGCATGTGCATACATTCCTAATTACACCATTTTAAGAAGCGGTGGAAGTTTTGGATTAGGATATGGACCAATAGTAATTGCAAAAAAAATGATTCCAATTGATGAACTAAAAAAATTAAAAATTGCTATTCCAGGTAAAATGACTTCGGCATTTCTACTTTTACAATTAATGATTGGAAAATTTGAATATGTAGAAATGAACTTTGCTGATATTCCGAAAGCTGTTCTAGATGGAAGAGTTGATGCTGGACTAGTAATACATGAAACACAGATTTCTTATGATCAAGAAAATCTAAGTAAAATTCTAGACATAGGAGAATGGTGGGATAAAGTCACTAATGGTTTGCCAGTACCTCTTGGGATAAATGTAATAAGAAATAGTCTAGGTTCAAATATAATTAAAAAATTTGACATCTATCTTCGAGATTCAATAAATTATGCTCGCTCACATAGTGAAGAGGCTTTAGACTATGCGATGCAATATGGTAGAGGAAAACAAAGATCTCTTATTGAAAAATTTGTAAAAATGTATGTAAACGATGTCACAGTGGATATGGGTGATAAAGGGGTAGAATCAATCAAACATCTCTTTAAGATGGCAAAAGAAAAAAACCTTGTTCCAAATTTTGAATTAAAAATAGCAGAATAGTTATACAATAAGTACTATCCAGAACCAAGGGAGAATGTTATGTTAATAGATAAAAAAATTTTTGTATCTGGAATTATCATAATTGTAGTTGGAATTTCACTTTCATTATATCTAAATTCTACAAGTCCAGTTGGAACATCCGGTATGAGTGAAGAAGAAACACTTGAACTTATTATTTCACAACAAGAAAATCAAGATTTTAACACATTGGCTGGAATATTAATCGGGATAGGTTTTATGTTAATGCTAATTAGTTTTGGAGTAAATAGAAGAAAAAAAGGTAATATGAAGAAGGTTAAAAAACCTGAGCACTAAGTAATTGGAATAAAATTAATTTAAAATTTTTTCAAAATATTAAAAAACGTATCACGTTGTGCCGGATTTTTTCCAGTTTCTTTGACCATGTTTGCAAGATCCAGTACGGATGAATCAGTTGGTTTTCCAGCAGCGCGATAGATTTCCTCAGAAAAGGCCGTGCCTACCAAGTCATTTCCTCCATTGGACAAAGCAACCTGCGCTAGTTTTTTGCCGTATGCCACCCAATATACCGAGATATTGTTAAGAACATTTGTAAGCATTAGTCTAGATAATGCAATAACTTGAAGGTCGTATACTGAAGAACACTCGTGAGTAACGTACTTTTCTTGCTCAAGTTCTGTATTATCTAAACTAAACTTTAGTGGGATTAATGTGATAAATCCTCCAGTCTTTTTCTGTAGATCCCTAATCTTAATTAAATGATCAATTACATGTTCGGGTTTTTCAATATGACCATAAAGCATTGTTACATTTGATTTGATTCCTAAATTGTGTGCTTGCTCAATTGTATCAAGCCATTCTTGGCCTGTACATTTTCCTCTAACTATTTTATTTCTAATATCAGGATGAAAAAGTTCTGCTCCACCTCCTGGCATGGAATCAAGTCCTGCTTCTTTTAATCTTGAGAGAATTTCTTTTACAGAATTTTTTGTAAGTTTAGATAAATAAAAAATTTCTGCTGCAGTAAAAGCCTTGATATTTAGAGTGGGATGATTTTTTTTGATGGTTCTCATCATCTCTTCATAATAATCAAGTTGGAGTTTTGGATGAAACCCACCAACAATATGCACCTCAGTTGCACCCATATCCTTTGCAATTGAAACTCTTTTTCCAATTTGTTCTGGGGTTAGGGTGTATGCATCATCTTCGTCGCCTTTTCTATAAAATGCACACATTTGACAGCTAGCTGCGCAAACGTTTGTGTAATTCATGTAATAAGATGATGCAAAGGTAACAGAATCTCCTACAAGTTTTTTTCTTGAAATATCAGCTACTGCACCTAGAATATGGATATTTTCAAAATTCATTAGTTCCAATCCGTCCTTAAGTGATAATTCTTCTCCAGCAATTGCACGATCAAGTGCTTGTGATTCACCTACCAATTGTTCTAACATGTATTGAACTCAATTTTCTTCAAATATATAATTTGAGTAAATCTCAAAAGATAAGTAGCCTAAAGACACCTCAATAGTATGGTATTACCACTAGTTGATGAAGATAAACCAAAATGCTTTCTGTGTCACAAAGGTTTTGAAAACATTGAAGAAGTTCAAAATCATCAAAAATCTTTTCATAAAGAGTTTTTTGAGTTCCATGAGAGCAGTACGAGGAGAGAGCCTGCGCCAGGCGATGTTACTGTATTTTAGATAGTTTTAGTTTCTTTATTTTTGATTTTAAAAGGTCTTGAGCCATCTTTTTACTCAAGTTTGCAAGATCATAGTCTACATCAATCTCCAAGGCTTTTTTGAAATATTTTAAGGCCTCCTGAATTTCATCTAACTCACCTAAAGATAGCCCTTTGTATGCAAGTGCAATTGCACATTTTTTATCAAGCTCGATGACTTTGTCATATAAAATTATTGCTTCTTTAAATTTTCCTAAAGAATGTAAGGCCGAACCCTTGTTAATGAGGGCATCTAGGTTTTTTGGATTAATTTTTAGTGCTTTATCATACAGTGTAAGAGATTGCTTTAATCTTCCAAGATTTTGTAACGTAACACCTTTGTCAATTAACGCCCGAATATTTTTTGGATCTTTGCTTAATATCTTATCATAACAATGTAAAGCCTCAACATATTCCTCATTTTCACACAGATCAAAAGCTTGATCTAACAAACTCATTAATTCTCTCTTCACTATTTACAATTAATGATTTGTGTATAATATAGATTGACGATTAGTTAATAGTGAAACTCAAATGTTAGTTGCCATTAAGATGCTTTTTTATCTCTGGGATCAAGTTCTAATGATTTGTTAAAACATTCAATAGCCTCATTGTATCTCCCCATACTTCTCAAGGCAACTCCTTTATGATTCCATAATTCTGGATCGTTTTGGTTTAACAAAAGAGCCTGATCAAAAAAACCTAGAGCCTCTTCAAATTTACTATCTTTGAGGAATCGATTTCCTTTGTCTACTAGACCCTCAATTTGGCTCATGCTGAGGTACAACGCGGTTTGTTTGTTTTAAACATACTTGTCTTAAAAGATAAAAAATGAGAAAAAATTTGTATCAAAATGACATTAAACATTCTCATTGCAGAAGACAATGACTTTACTGCTTTACAATATAATAGAATATTAGAAAAATGTGGCCATAAAGTAGTCATTACAAAAAATGGTGAAGAATGCATACAAAGATACAGAGATGAAAAGAAAAAAAATGAATACAAAATGCTAGGAGAGAGTCCGTTTGATGTAGTGGTTTTAGATCAATCAATGCCTAAAAAAACTGGAAGAGAAGTAGCTAATGAAATTTTAAAAACTACACCTAACCAGAGAATAATTTTTGCGTCGGCATATGCTGTTGGTGGAGAGAATGAGATAACAGCAGAGTTCAAAGAAAATGTAGAATTTTTACAAAAACCATTTTCATTGACAAAATTAATTAGACAAGTAGAATGCTAATATGTCTTTAAATTAATTATTTTATGAATTTTATACAGTTACAGTCTAAAACTAAACAAGTTTCAGAGTTTCGGATATGATCATTTAATGAATGTCTACATTGAAGGTTTTTACATTTTCGCCTTTCAATTTCTCTATGAATGATATTTTGAGCGATTGCATTTGCTTGTTCCTTAGAAAAATGTTTTTTGTCTACATAGTAATGAACAATCTTATTGTAAAGTAAATCTGATGCAAATTCTTTTTCAATCAAATTTTCAGACCCTATTCTTACAATTGAAGGGATGCATTAAGAATAATATATGTTTAATAAATATATGATTTATCATATGAAGAATCCGATTATAATTTTATTTTCAATTTTTATGTTTTCCATGATAATTCCGGAGTATTCACAAGATGCAACATCAACAAAAACATCAAACGAGTTGATTGTGAGTAATGAGGATTTAATTATTATTTTTTCCAGTTTTATTGTGGCAGTAATAGCAATTTTTCTGTACTTAGCTCGAAATCAAATTCTGCGAAGAAAATTTTCTTATGATGTAGGAGATTATGAATCTAAAAAAAATAGAGATTATGAAAAATATCATTCTGATTGGACAAGTGATGAATTTGTTGGTAAAAAAAAGACCAATAAAGATGATGAAGAAGAATATAGAAAATCCTTGAAAAATTCTAATTTTCCTAATTACTATAAGATCCTTGAAATATCAAATGATGCCACTCAAGGAGAAATTAAAAATCAGTTCAGACGACTTGTAAAGGAATGGCATCCTGATAAAAATCCTGATCCCACTACTAAAGAAAAAATGGCAGAAATTAACAAAGCGTATGAAGTTTTATCAGACATAGAGCGTCGAAAAAATTATGACAAGTATTTTGATATTTCGTAAACTCCGAAAGATTATCCAATTTTTAATTGAATGATGGTCATATTCAATTCAATATGAGATGAACTTTGCATACTATTTGTTAGATTTACAAAAAACGTTACTTTTTTTATCGAGTCTTTAATTGACACGTTAGTAGTAATTTCAAGTTCTTGAAATTCTGTGTTTGGGCCCAACATACTTTTTGATAATAATTCTACTATAGAGAGATCATCCACATTAGCTTTAATTTTGAAAGCAAAAGTATCTGAAAAATAGACTCCCCCTCTGTTTGTAGGTATAGTCACTGGTGTAGAAGATTTGTAAATAGATACATTATTCAGCAAATAAGTAACTTGACCTAGATGAAATATGTAATCTAATTTATGAGATTTTTGAATCTCAATTATTTCAATTAGAATTTTTTCATCTAACGTCAAATTGTAAAAGATTTCTTTTCAGATGTATAAATAGAATATACATCACATGCTGTTCAATATAATGAAGCTATCCCTCAAATTATAGATTTTAAGATTAAGGTTAATGAAAAATAAGAATTTTCTAGAGGGATTAATTGTATTTTCTGTAATGACTGGTTTGTTATTACCAGTTAGACTTTTTTTTGTAACATATATTTCCACTGATTGGTTTGCATCATTTGGGATAATTTCTTCCATTTCTGTTTTAATGATAATTTTAACCAAGAGAGGAAAACTCGGAAGATTTGGAAAAATGTTTGAAAGTCAAATGAGGAAATTACAAAAAGGAAAGCGGGCTAAAATAATTTATGGTCAATCTATAATTTTTCTATTAATTTTAGGAGGAACTATTTTTGCAATTGAGCAGGGGAATTCGGTCTATGTAGATTTAAAAAACCAGTTATTAGAAGAACACGCAGAATTTGCAAATCCAGAAGAAATTCTCAAAAAAACAGATCAGTTACAATTTCAAGATTGGATATATGGAATTATAGGTATGTTTTTAGCAATATTTTTTGCATTTCCACAATTGTCTGTAGTTTTAGCTGTTCTAAATGATAGCCTTGATGGGTGGATTCTACATTTTTACACAGTTGCATTTGTAGAATATTTAGAATTATTTGGAATTTTGATATTTTTTAGATTTTCTTTTTCAAAAAAGAATTCACAACAACCAGAGGTAGGATAATACAAAACAAGAAGGAACCCCTCATAATAACACACACACATTTAAAAACTAGAAATCAGATTTAGGTCTAGTGCAACTTGTTTCAGATGTCCAAGCACGTAGAGATGAAATTAACAATTTAGCAGTACTAATGGGGTTGGATAAACCGTGCTACTCTGAAATGTTGGATTTTACAATTGACTTGTTTGAAACCCAGGGACTTGGAATGGATTATTATGGTTATCACAATATAGAGCATGAATTAGAAGTAACATACATTACTCTAGTTGCAGCAAACTGGAAAAGTAATCTCAATCCCATAAATCAAGATGATCTAAAGTATCTTTACACGGCTGCACTTTTTCATGATTTTGATCCTGACAAAAGCGTAGACAAACCTCATGAAGAAAGTGTAATAAAATTTCTTTCTGAAAGTGAGACATTAAAAAAATTTCTTAGCGATGCAGTAATTGATCTCAACATAATTAAAGCTTTGATATTAAGAACTACATTTCCATGGAAAGGAAAATTAAAAGAAAATGCAGTGAGAGAAATAAAAAAATGTTTTGAAAATTGTGAGAGTATAAAAGATGATCCACAAAAACAAGATCATTACATGCGGTTAGGTTGGTTTTTGTCAGTTGTAGATAGGATAAGCGGGTATGCATTAGGTGATTTTACTAAAGGAATTGAAATGGCAAAAAAGAACGCTCATGCACTTGCATGGCATCCATCACTCATATTTCAAAGATCTGTTGCCTATTTTGAAGATCTTTTAAATAATGAATCTGAAATGTGTGAACGCGTACTTAGTTCGCTTCCAAAACATATGAGAAAAAACTTTATGCATAATGTTTTATCATTTTTGAACCTTCGGCAACAAGAAATTCAAATTCATGCAGATTTTGTATATGAAAATCTAAAAATTGTTCCAACAATAGAACAAAACATTACTAGAACACATGATGACTTTGTAAAAACGCTTCGTGAAATTTATAATGAATTGCCAAAACCATTACAAATTACCCGAAATAATTTTGAAGAATCAGTTAAAGATCCTAATACTATCCTTAGCACTATACGATTAACAGATACAGGAGGACCAATAATTGGATTTGCCAAAGGCGGTCCTCTTGAAAATTATGAAGTTTTGCATAAAAAAGTTAATGATGAAAACTTTGGTGCTAAAAATACAATATTTTTGGAACCAATTGCAATCAAGATGGGTTATTGGGGGCATCATGGAGGAAGTGAATTACGCCATCTGTTTACAATGCAGGCACACGCAAAAAGATACAAGTACCAAACAAGTTTTGCTCTTCGAGATGTGATTTCTAAACGTGCAAAAACTCACGAAGAAGCAAAGTTTGTTACACAATTTGATCCAGAACGATGGGATTACTATAGAATTGAATTATAATTCTGTAATTTTCGAAAAAATTATTCAAGTACCGGTAATGTAAAGAGGGCATTTGGAATTAAGAGCATCTCAGCATTATTTCCTAAATCATTTTTTATAATATCAAATGCCTCGTTCATGTCTTTTGCTGGAATCATTTTTGCATCTTTGATAATGTCAGGCATATGACTTCCAACTACAATAATTTTACATTTTTTGAGGACACATGCAATAAAAAATGATCTTTGTTCTCCAGCTTTGAATTTTTCATTTGTATTTATTATCTCCGATATCGATTTTGTTTTAAGCATCGTAAAGAATCGTTGTTCCCCTATACCCGTACCAGATCCTTCATTACAAGTAGCTGGAATTATTATGTATCCATTTTCTTTTATTACAGGTCTAGGTGAAAAAAAAACATAGCTGGCAGCTATTGTTGCTTGATAAAGGTTAGAATCGCGTGGATAGCCTACTCCACAGATTACAACGTCATATGATTTACTTACCGGAACTTCATAAAGTGCTCTTGCATTTTTTGTCAAAAGTCTATGTGTTTCTAGTGGCTCCCCCGATTTGATTTCAACAACGTCTTTATTATTTCCAAGTATAACATTGACGATAAAATGTAATCCAATTTTTTTTCCAATTTCAATTATTTCCTCATAAATTAGGTTTTTTTCAATTTGACCAACTCTTGTTTCAGCTTTTTTTAAAATAGCACTAGAATGTGTATGGCTTATAGTACTATCTCCTGCAAGACCAATTGCAACTGTTTTGTAACCCCCACTATACCCAGCAAATTGATGTGGCTCTACTACGCCTAGAGATATTAGAAAATCAGCCTTCATCGCAATTTGAGATATTTTAATTGGAGTTCCATTTTTGGTACTTCCCAGGGAAATAAGATTATTATTGCTTCCATTGTGATCAATAATTCTGTAATTGTCAGCAATTTTCTTTCCGTATTTTTCAACTTTTTCAGCATAATTCATAATCTTATGCATGCCAGAAGCTATGAGAATTGTAATATTTTCTTTTTTAACTTCTTTTTCAATTATTTCTAAAATAGGAATTAATAATTCCTTATCTGGACATTCACGAGTAATGTCTGTAACAACAATACATACTGATTTTTTTCCCTTTACCAGTTCAGACAAAGGAGGAGAATGAATAGGATGCAATAGAGATTCAAAAGTTTTTTCATATAATGAAATTACAGATGAACTGGGTTTAGAGATTATAGTCTCTATTGAAAAACCTTCAGGTATTTCAAAATTAATTTTTCCTTTACCATATGATACAGAATAGTTCATATCCAAAATAAAATATCTAATGCAATTGTTTTTGAAAGAGGTACTAACTGTTTGTTCAATTTTTATTATTTTTTCATTTATTTGTAAATATTTTAATGTTAAAGTTTTGAATATTTCGTGCCAATTAGATAACTTCAATATTTTTGATTATTTTCGCTAAAGACTTCGTTTCATTTCCCATTTTTAGTTTATTATAAATATGTCGAATAATTTGTCACTAAAATTTCTAAAAATCAGGAAAAATCAGTTTTTTTGTACCAAAATTGGATTTTTGTATTAAAAAAAATTAGATCGATACTACCTTGTGGTTAAATAATTTTTACAGTATGTCCCTAATATCACCTCACACCTGATTGATACTATGACAACTGGATACTGTGTAAAATGCAGGAGTAAACGGGAAATGCTAAAAACTCAGGCAGTAACACTGAAAAATGGCAAACCTGCCACTAAAGGTCAATGTCCTGAATGTAGTACAAAGATGTTTAGAATTGGGAAAGCCTAGGGGCTTACCTTCACTTTTTTAATTTATCAGATTTTTTGTTTTAATACTTCCATTCTTTGGAATTTTCATTCCATAGAGATCTAAAGGGTTTTGGGTCTTTACCTATCTCTTCGGCGATTCTGTTTTGAATGGCAAAAAACATGTTTTCCATAGCATCGACCCCACCATCCAAATAAAGGGTCTTACCGATTTCCGAAATTCGGCTTTTTTTACCTTGGATTTCACCGGAATTTGGGTTTTGGAGACAGAATGTTATTAGATCAATCATTTCTTCTTCAAGCATAGCATCCATATTGAGAAATCCCTGAAATGGAATAAAAAGATTGAAAAAATTAGTTGCTGATAATTTTTTGGGCAGTATTTAGTTTATCTTGGATTTGAGCAAGAATCAATTCGGCCTTTTCCTTATTCTCAAAAGATTCACCTACATTGTCCATTATAGAGTCAATTTCATAACTCTTATCAACCAAAATTTTGGCAACATGATCATCTAAAGTTCCATTACCTATCAAGTAGTAAGCAAAGACAGTATTTTTTTGCCCCATTCTGTGCAGCCTATCTTCTGCTTGTCTATGGATAGCAGGACTCCAATCTAATTCAGCAAAGATGACATACTTTGCACGTGTTAAATTAATTCCAACATTTCCAGCTCTTAATCCAGCAATCATTAGTTTAGTTTGTCCTTCCTGAAACATGTCAATTTGAAGTTGTCGGGTATTATCAGATTGACCTCCAATTATAGATGAAGGATTATACTCACTTAGACTCTTGTGCAATAAATCATGAATCGCTCTATGATGACAAAAAACAACCACACTTTCATCGATTTCCATAATATTTTTTACAAAATTAATGACATGGGGAAGCTTTGCCACACCTGCAGCTTGTCTCTCACTTTGTATTGCTCTGTGATATGAAGCTGATTTATCAAATTCGGTTTCAGCTTGTTTTTGTTCTTCTTCTAATTTTTTCCAAATTTTATCTAACTCTTTATTATAATAAACAGAGTCTGAATCAATAACCTCTTTGTATCGTACTTTGTCTTTAAGTTCCTTTAGAACATCTGATTTTTTTCGTCTCAGCATAACATGATTACATAATTCTGAACGTAAAGATTCACGTTTATTTTCTAAAACAATTGCTTTTCCTTTGTCATTTACATAACAAAAATATTCACAAAATTCTTTAAAACTTCCTAGCATTCCAGGTCGTAAAATATCAACAATTGGCCATATTTCAGAACCACGATTATAAATTGGAGTACCAGAAAGACCAATTCTATATTTAACAGACTCCAAGGCTGCAAGCTTTTTTACCGCTGCATATTTTTTTGTAGATTTTGAGCGAAGATTCTGAACTTCATCACAGATAATTGATTTGATATTTAATTTTGATAAATCTACTAGTCGTTTTTCTAACAATTCGTAATTTATTATATAAAAATCAAATTTACCAATTTCTTGCGCTTTGCCTTTTCTAATTAGTGTTGATGACGGAATTTCTCCCTCCATCAATCGTCCATTTCTACTCTTCTTTTTCATAAAATTACCAATTTCTCTTTGCCAGTTTCTCAGAGTGACTAACGGAGCAATCACAAGTGATGGAAGAGCTTGTTGTTCGGTTGCAAGATAAGCCAATGTTTGAACTGTTTTTCCTAACCCCATCTCATCAGCTAGTAATGCGTTCCCAGATGATTTTAAAAGAAAATCAAGACCCTCCTTTTGAAAATTATGTAGTATTCCTCTAAATTGCTTACCAGGAGTAGCTTTGCGAAGCTTTTCTATTTTTTTGAGTTTAATTTTTTTTGTGGAAGATTTTGTAATTTTTCTCCGCCAGACAGATTTTGAAAGAATTGTTAGTGGATATCTTTCCAGAATCCATTGAATTTGTTGAATATTTTGAGGGCTATCAGGAATAATTGCCTCGTTTGGACCTTCGCCATACCATGATTGAGGGATAAGTCTTGAAACCATTGTAACTGCACGAGTTCCAGTTACCTTCCAGCTCCAGCTTCTCGAATATTTATCTAATACATATTCTAAAGTTCCAAAATTTTTTACTTTATTCAGATCTACTGGTTCTGTGATTACTTTCAAATCAGCCCATTAGCTTGTCTTAGGGGAATTTAAGCGGTTCTAGTCAAATTATGAACACCTAATTTACTTCAATATTTTTAGGAACGAGTTTTCAGTTATTCTCTGAATCAGGCATATCGATTGTTTGTTCATTTGAACAGCGATTTTGTTAAAGCCATTTATTCATATCTGAGAATAGGTAAAAAACTGAGAACTTGACAAGCCATTCCTAATTTTTGAGTTCTCAGTATTGATAAAACAGGGCTTTTTGCCCTCTATTCTTATTTAGTTATTACGGATAGAAAAAAGAAGAGGGTATCAAAATGGATTCATTTATCATTGAAGATATAGAGGTACTCCTTAAATTAAAAAAAGGGGATTCAGGTAGACTAAATCAGATTAAGGAATTGTGTGAAGCCAACGAGATAGTCACACTTTCTGATCGC